>JBFKAE010000048.1:0-20475 GCA_041621755.1 Sphingomonadaceae bacterium
CAGATGAACATGATCCAGGCCATTAATTCTGCGATGGATGTGGCACTTGATACAGACCCGGCAGTGATGATCTTTGGGCAGGACGTCGGCTATTTTGGTGGCGTGTTTCGGGCAACAGAAGGCCTGCAGAGACGCCACGGTGCAACGCGCGTATTTGATGCGCCAATCTCGGAGGGTGGGATTCTCGGCGTTGCGGTGGGTCTGGGCGCATTTGGCAAGCGACCGGTCGTGGAGATCCAATTCGCGGACTATATCTATCCGGCCACCGACCAGCTGATTTCAGAGGCTGCGCGCATGCGCTACCGGACAGCCGGCGAATGGTGGTCGCCTATCACTGTTCGCAGCCCCTACGGCGGCGGCATCTATGGTGGCCAGACACATAGCCAGTCGCCGGAGGGTATTTTTACCCACGTCGCAGGCCTCAAGACCGTCATTCCATCCAACCCATATGATGCGAAGGGGCTTTTGCTTGCAGCAATCGAGGACGATGACCCGGTGCTCTTTTTTGAACCCAAGCGCCTTTATAACGGGCCTTTCGATGGCCATCATGATCGGCCGGTTCGCAGCTGGGCCAACCATCCAGACAGTGAAGTGCCTGCGGATCATTATATTGTACCTTTGGGCAAGGCCAAAGTCATGCGTGAGGGCTGCGATTTAACCGTGCTTGCTTATGGCACGATGGTCCATGTTGCTCTGGCAGCAGCGGACGAAACTGGTATTGATGCCGAGGTGCTCGACCTGCGTTCACTGATGCCGCTTGACCTCGAAGCAATCGTGACATCGGTAAATAAGACAGGACATTGCGTTATTATTCACGAGGCGACCCTGACATGCGGGTTTGGGGCGGAACTTGCGGCCTTGGTGCAGACGCATTGCTTCTATTCTCTGGAAGCGCCCGTTGAGCGCGTTGCCGGGTGGGATACGCCGTATCCCCACGCCTTTGAATGGGAATATTTTCCCGGTCCTCATCGGCTTGCCGCCGCATTGCACCGCGTTTTGCAGGACTAAAGCGTATGAGTACCTTCGAGTTCAAACTTCCTGATATTGGCGAGGGTATAGCCGAAGCGGAAATCGTCGCGTGGCACGTAAACGTTGGTGAGCGGGTCGAAGAGGATGATCCGCTGGCCGATATGATGACTGATAAGGCCACGGTCGAAATGACCGCGCCGGTATCGGGTATTGTTACGTCACTGGCTGGAAATGTCGGTGATCAGATTGCGATTGGTGCTGTGCTGGCGACATTCCAGATGGATGGTGCGGTCGAGACAGAGACTTCGCAGGACGAACTTCAGACGCAAGAACAGCTATCACCGCCGCAGCCTGCTCCGCCCGAAGACACCCCGTTAGGACCTAAGCGCGAGAAGAATGCTCCTGCCGAACCGCATAAAGAGATTGCCGACAACCAGCCCGGGGCGTTGTCCTCAAATGCACCCTTGGGGACAGTACAAGCATCTCCTGCAGTGCGCCAGCGGGCAAAGGCACTTGGTGTTGATCTTGCGCAGTTGCAGACGCAAGGACGTCGCATCCGTCATGCTGATCTCGATGCTTTCATCAATTATAACCGTCAGGCAGGCTATGGGTTGAACGGACCTATCGGCGTCGATGAGCAAGTAAAAATTGTAGGGCTTCGTCGCAAGATCGCGGAAAACATGGCCGCGTCAGTGCGTAATATTCCGCATTTTACTTATGTTGAGGAAATTGATGTCACCAAATTGGAGGAAGTGCGCGCGCAACTTAACGAGACACGCGGTGACAAGCCTAGATTGACGATCTTGACATTGGTCATCACCGCATGTTTGCGTGCTCTGCCAGAATTTCCCTTCATGAACGCGCTTTATGATGACGAAACAGGCATCGTCAGCCGATCTGGAGCAGTGCATCTGGGTATTGCAACCCAGACCGACGCCGGGTTGATGGTGCCCGTCATCCGTAATGCTGAAAGCCTGAACATATGGCAGATCGCCGCGGAGATAGCCCGGCTGGCGGAAGCTGCCCGCAATGGCAAGGCGATTGCAGATGAGCTGTCAGGTTCCACACTTACGATAACATCGCTCGGCGCGCTGGGGGGTATCGCCACCACACCAGTGATCAACCGGCCAGAAGTTGCGATCATCGGCCCCAACAAGGTTATGGAAAGGCCCGTTTGGCGCAACGGTCAGGCTGTGTCGGCCAAACTCATGAACCTGTCGATCAGTTGTGATCATCGCGTGATCGATGGGTGGGATGCTGCCTCTTTCGTACAGGGTATGAAGCGATTGATGGAAGCACCCGCTCTGCTCTTTGCGCCTCAAGCAACATAATATGACATACAGGCAGCGACTGCTGCGCCGTGAGTTTTACAATGTGGGATCTTGCGGGCTTTTCGTCTGTACCCGCACGGTCGCTTCGTTCCGTTCCTCTACCTATGTTTGTCGAACTATGTGACTTGCTCCGCAAAGGTGCGCAAGGCACGGCCAACAGTGTCGCTTGCCAAGCCTAAGCCGTGAACGGTGGAAACGTGGTTGTGCCCTTCAAACCACAACAGGCGAGGAGGGCGACCGTCAATCGCATTCAATGTTGAAGCGAAGTCGAAAGTCTGATCTGCAATTGGGGCAGGATCAAGCTCGGCGACGCTGAGTAAGATCGGCGGATGCCGCGCGATTGCCTTCGCTGCTGCAGAACGCTCTGCCCATACGGTTTCATCGTCACCAAAATATGCCAGCGGTCCACCGACCATCGGCGCCTTTGCGCGGTAGTATCCGCTGAGCATTGCTGCACCCCTAATATCATGATCGATCGAATTGTTGTCAGAACCACGAAATATATAGGCAGCAACATGAGCTGCCCCCGCAGACTGACCTATGAGCACGATACGGGAGCTGTCGCCACCATAGTCTTGAGCATGTAGCCGGATCCATTCGACCATCGCCGCCACATCTTCAATTCCTGACGGCCATGTAGCCGCAGGTGCGAGACGATAATTTGCAGTGATAGTTAAAAGGCCATGAGCTGCAAAATAGCGTCCAACATTGGCATAAAAGATTGGATCGCCGCGCTTGTCTCCACCAATGAAACCTCCGCCGTGAAGAAAAAGGATTACTGGAGCGGTAGGTTTGTCAGTGGGAAAAATATCGAGTTTGTGCCGTTCGTCAGGGCCGTATGCCACGTCCTGAACCATCTGACGGCCAGTCCAAGGCAAGTCTTGCACAAATGGATGATAGTGTGCTCGTGTCATCCGAAGCACATCCGGATTGAAACTGGCTCCCATGCGACGCAATTTATCTCTCGTTTCCACCTCATCGAAGGCGGGCTTTCCACTTGTCGTGGCTGCAGGCCCTTTCCTGACCTCAATTTCGAATTCATTCGACATTATAGATATCCCTTTGGTCTGCTGAATGATCGACCCACAAATTAAGCCATTGTAAATAGCGTCGTTGAAGCGCTGGCCCAGGTGCTGACCAAAGGTGTTCCAGTTCACATGGCCCACTGAATCCGCGGCGCTCTAACTCTTGAATAATACGGGCCATATTCAACTCGCCTGCGCCCGGTTCTACCCGTCCGGGATGATCGGCCAATTGAACCAATTCGATCAGATCCCAAGCCGCATCGAGATTGCCGAGAATATCACCATCCATCGCCTGGATGTGGGCAGTGTCGAAAATGAGTCGGACTGCTGGATGATCTGCTGTGCGCACTACGTCGACAGCGTCGGCAAAGTGATGAAGAAGCATATGTGGAAGACGCTTTGCATTTACGGCCTCCACACATAGTATCATGCCTTCCTCCGCTACGTGTTTGGCGAACCTGGACAAATTGGATGACATAGCTCGTCTTTGCTCGGGAAGGGGCCGGTCAGGGTCGGTTCCTGTCAAAACGGCAATGTGTCGCGATCTGAGGCGGCGACCTATCTGAATGGCTGAGGCAATGTCTTTCTCAAGACTGCGCTGGGCCGACGGCTCGGTCGCAGACCACCCTGGCTGGGAAAATTTGTCACGCGTTGAATATACGAAACAACTCAGTTCGATCCCAACGGAGGTAGCTGCATCGCCTATTCTCTGTTGCTCGATGTTGCTTCGTTCGGCAGCGAATGGATCCTGTACATAGCGAAATCCATTGGCGGCAGCGAATTCGACATGCTTTACAGGGTCTGTACTACCTACCAGCTCAGAGAATAATGGTGTGTCGATCGTGGGAAAGCCAAGATTAGGTGCAAAATTTATTCGGTAAGTCATTTGCCTTCCAAGTAAGATTTATATGACGTGCGCACGGTGAGATCACCTGCTCACACATGACAAGAATCCTCTGACGAAATTGGTCACCTACTGTCTGGCAGGGCGAATTCTGCTTCGGGTAACTTCGGAGGTAGTTGCCGTTCCCAGAAGCGCAAGATTTCTTACGTACTCATCGCGCAATGCCTTGAGAGCGGCGGTAGCGCCTGTAGTGCCACCTGCAGCCAGACCATAAAGACCAGTTCGCCCCGCCATACAAGCGCTTGCGCCTAATGCGATCGCCTTCAGCATGTCGGTGCCTCGTCTGATACCTCCGTCAAGAATGATTTCCAATCCATCTCCCACCTCATCTCTTACCGGTTCGACCATATGCATTGGTGATGTGGCTGCATCGAGCTGCCGACCACCATGATTGGACAAAATTGCCGCGTCGGCGCCATGGTCACGTGCCATTTTTGCATCTTCTGGCGATAGGATGCCCTTGATTGCGAGTGGACCATTCCAGTGGTTCGCCACCCATTCCAGATCGCTCCAGCGTATCGACGGGTCGAATTGTTCATTTATATAGCGAAGGAGAGGAATGCCCGGATCGCTTCGTGCTCCGATGAAATTGGCGAGCGTCACGGGTCTTCTGACCAGCACATTAAAGCACCATGTTGGCTTGACCGCAAAATCGATCAGTGACCTGAAATTAAAGCGTGGTGGGATTACCATGCCATTCCGCCTGTCGCGTTCTCGGTTAGCCGGCACTTGAACGTCCACCGTCAGCACGAGAGCCTTATAGCCAGCTGCCTTCGCACGCTGCAGCAATTCGAGTGAAATCCCTCGGTCTCTAAAGAGATAGAGTTGGAAAGCTTTTGGTCCTGTTGTTGCTGCCGCAACGTCCTCGATCGAACGGCTGGACATAGTCGATAGTGTGTACATAGCACCCACTGCTTCTGCTGCCTTTGCTATTCCAATTTCGCCATCGGGGTGCAGGAGTCCTGGCATTCCGGTTGGTGCGATTAGAAAGGGCCAATCCAGATGCTGTCCCAGAACGCGGACGCTGGCATCCACATGCGAAATATCGTTCATTGAAGCTGGCAGAAGTGACCATTCATCGAACGCGGCACGGTTTGCCTTGAGTGTAATCTCGTCCTCAGCGCCACCATCGACAAAATCCCAAATTGGACGAGGTAGTTTCTTACGGGCGAGAGCACAAAAGTCGCTAGAGTTAATGCAACGGCCCAAATGATTTCCAACCCACATGCTGTAGCCTTTCAAACCATACCCCTTTATTATCTTCCATGGAAGTTGTATAGGCCTCAACGTATTGTGGTCAACCAATTGAGTAAGGTTGCGTGATAAATTGCATGAGCTCGGCGTTCTTAAACGGCTGCGCGGTTGCCGGGTATTAAGTGAACGTGAGCGGCACATGCTAGGAAGTTTCCGCGGTTCAAGAAACCTAAAAATATTAATATTAATCAGTAATATAGGAGTATAATGTGGGGTTACTTCAGGGGAAGGTCGCACTCGTTCTAGGAGCGGGAACGAAAAACAATATGGGTCAGGCGATCGCAGCCAAATTTGCAGAAGAGGGCGCCGTACTTATGTCTTCTGGGCGGGATGAAAACGAATTGGCACGATTTTCAGCAGAGATCTCTGGCCAATTTTATCGTTGTGACATCACAAATGAGAATCAACTCGCCGCTATGGTAGCTGAAACGCGCGCCAGGCTGGGTGGCTTCGACATCGCTGTGAACGCCACAGGAGTTAATCTTGTGAAGCCATTTCTGGATATGGAGAGGGCAGAATTTGAACACGTTACGAACGTGCAGTTCCTCGGGACCTTCCTGTTCATGCAGGCCGTTTTGCGGGAAATTTCTGATGGTGGCTCCATAGTGCAAATTTCATCCGTCAGTGCGTCAACTATACTTCCAGATCACTCGGCCTATATGGCAAGCAAGGCGGCCGGAGATGTCCTCGTACGTTCATTGGCTGCCGAATTTGGGGAGAGGCGTATTCGCATTAACAGCATTGCGCCTGGGCCTACTGAAGGTACGCCAATGGCCGCCGAAGTACTTGCTGACGAAGTGCTCAAATCACGTATAGCGAAGAATATCCCGCTGGGACGTTTGGGAACTGCCACTGATGTGGCGGAGGCAGCCTTATGGCTGGCCAGTGATTCCTGCTTCATGACCGGCGAAGTTCTGCAAGTGAATGGCGGTCGAGCAATTCCCAGATTACACTGACCCGAACTTAAATGCGGCGTTGCTCAATTGCCCGATAACCCTGTTATCGGGCGCATGAGCGCCTTGCCATGAACCAAATCCATCTGCGTCACGTACGTGAATTTAATGGGCCCTGATCCTAGGCTATTTTCGTTTCAGGAATATTGCGTGGTACCACTGTACGCCAGTCCGCTCCTACCGGGAGTGTCGCGCGCGCGCCCCGAAGATCAGCGACGGACATATTATACGCAATTGGCTTGCCACCAGCCTCCACCTGCTTTGTCGATTTGAGCAGTGTCCGATACATTTGTGCAATGGCCATGTCCGCAGACCCCAGATATTCAATCTCTCGACTACGCAGACTACCGCACGATACGCATACGATAGCATCTTCTTGAACGAAGCCTTCTATCCCAGTGTGGTGGCCATTATGCACAAGGTTGCGATCTTGACGATATCCGTTGGCGCGCGTAGGGCGTTGGGCCGTGTAAAAACTTTGCCGGGTCATTCCGTTTTCTTCCAGACGATCCAAACCGACTGTTTGCAGCTGTTCACTGCGCAATGGGTCGAGGCCATAATCCCGAACCCCATCGTACCAAACGCTGTAAAAGGCGCATTTGTCATCTGACATTGGCACGATCGCCATATAGATATCGTTCGGATTGAGAATGAAAAAGGGTGATATGAAAGCAGTCACATTCGTTTCTGCCTTGGCGTTTAGAACGCGTATTGCACCGTAGTGAAGTCCAAACTCCGTCTCTTCAACATCAATCTGAGGTGCCGGATCATGCTGCATGTGACCAGTGTTCTCTACAAATTTGATCTGTGGCAAAGAGGCATTCTTGAATTGACTGATATGCAGAAGGCTGAGGTGTGAGCTGTCTAATAGGCCTTCGAGCACCTGAACATAATTGCAGCCTACAATCTGCACCGTGGGCAGGTACTGCGATGAGGGCGCATTCAAGAACGGGAAGTCATAGAAGTCCGGAAGATTCTCCGGGTTGCCGATATAAGTCCAGATGATACCTCCAGCTTCTCGGACAGGAAAGGCTTTGGCTTTGAAGCGATCCTTGAATTTGGGGTCTGGAATATTGGGCGTCTCGAGAACTTTACCATCGGCTGCAAATAGCCATCCATGATAGACACAGCGTAATCCGCAGTTCTCCGCGCGACCAAGCGTGAGGGAGGCGCCGCGATGGCAGCAATATTCATCCAGAATGCCTACATTGCCGTTGCTGTCGCGAAATGCGACGAAATTTTCACCCAACAGCTCCACGTGGACGGGATCGCAGTCAGGTTCGGGAAGTTCGGCGCTGAGTAGCGCCGGTATCCAGAAATGCCGCATCGTTTTGCCCATGGATGTTTCAGGCCCCGTGCGGCACATCAGTTCGTTATCTTTTGTTGATAGCATCTTATGCCACTCCCTATTCAGTCCGGTTGGATTATTAAACGGCTACAGGGATGTCTTTGCCAAATTCATGATGGAACGGAGCAAGTGTTCGCCAGTCCGTCCCGGCAGTTACGTCCTCATCGGGAGCTGCCACGCAAGACATATCCGAAATAAAAGCCCCAAGTGCAGGAGACCCTTCTTTCACCATCTGCGAAGCCTCAAGAATCCTGCGTCTCAATCGGACAACAGCAAGGTCGGCCGTGACCAGATTTTCATTGGTGCGGTCAAAGATCGGGCCATAAGAGAGGCCGATTGCAGCATCTTCCTGTTCAAGTCCTTTGAGGCCGCTCCAGTTAATATCCATGCTATCGCGATCCTGGAAAAAGTCGTTCTCCCATGTGCCTTTATATTGGCAATCAGCTTCGTTCCAGATGCGGGGGTCATCAATACCCAGCACCCCATAAGCCCAATCTTTATCAATCTTTTGATCAGAATAGATCGTAATGTAGGTACTTGTTGAGCAATCATCGTCTGGCGTTTCCCAAACAAGAAAGTCCATGACTGGACCTCTAATGATGCGTCCCGTGGGGAATATAGCCGGAGTTATTCGTACATTCCTTAATTCTTCATTTGCCCGATCAGGTGGTAATTTTCTCGTCGCAGCATAATGATAGCCAAAAGGGGTGTCCTCCGCCTCGAATACAGGCGCAGCATCATCCATAGGCGACCACTTTGTGACATCGACGTCTGCGCCGCGTTCTGCTCCCCAGGATTTGCGAGCCTGATTGGTGTGAAGTACGCTCACATGTGAGCTGTCCACACCGCCTTCCCAAAGCTGTAAATAATTGGCCTTCATGTTGATACGGATGACCAGCCGGTTTTCTGGATCAACATTGTCAGCGGCAAAGGTGCGGAAAGGAGGTTGGTGCTCCTTAGGGCCAATATATGCCCAGATTAATCCCGATCGTTCCACTACGGAATAGGCAGGAGCCTTCATCCTTTCACGATAACGACAATCTGCATGATTAGGCGTCTCCAGAATTGTCCCATCAACAGCGAATTTCCAGCCATGATATAGACAACGGATTCCGCCTTCCTCGACCCGCCCAAAAGCCAGAGATGCGCCACGGTGCATGCAAAGCTCATCGAGCATCCCCGCATTACCATTACTGTCACGAAACACTACAAATCGCTGGCCAAGAAGTTTGGCCCGAAGAGGCTTGCAATCTGGTCCCGGCAGTTGGGCAGACGTTGCAACGGGATGCCAATAACGACGCATCAACTCGCCAACCTGAGTGCCCGGGCCTACGCGCACCAACGTGTTATTTTCTGCTTGCGATACCATGGGTGAACTCTCCTATAATCTTCCAAGGAAGAATAATAAGGGTCAAGATGGGAGTCAACACGACATTTATCATCTGAAGTAGCAAAATAGGTTGGTTATTTTATAACCATGCAATTGCATATGGGGATTTAACTGGCACCGGTATGGTCAATCTATTGGAATAAAGAGTAAATCAGCGAGGTGTCCTTGGTGGCGAAGCGCAGGCAGAATCTTGTAGATGTTTCAAAAGCGCATATATCTGAACATGGCCAAACGTCTGCCATGGAAGGCTATAGCAAGATAGCTGGACTCGTCGAGGCTGTGAAGGTGGCGCAACGAATAGCGGTCCGAATGCCTGATACACATCAACCAAGGACGAGCAGCGAAACGGGAACATGTTCGATTGTGTATTAATCCGTCTCAGAAGACGACGTGTTTTTAAAATTTTCGAGTCGGTCCTCGAAGCCTACAAGTAATTTTTCGAACAGGCCAATCAGTTGTGCGCGTTCCTCATAGGAAAGTGTGTTGCTGGTCATCACACCGACCTCTGCAAGCGATGACAATGCTTCATCAGCAGTCTTGAGCCCTTTAGCGGTCAGATGAATTAAGAAACCGCCGCTCTTTGCCGGTCCCCGCTGTCTGGCCACGTAGCCGCCTTTTTCCAATCGATCTACTTGCTTAGTGATTGCTCCTGAAGTGATCAGCAGCGTTCGATATAATTCAGTAGGCCGAAGCGCGTAAGATGGTGCTGCGCGCCGAAGGGCGTATAATACGCGCATTTCAGGGGCGCTGATGCCAAAATCGCGACGGCAATGTTTGTCATCAACAGACTCAAGCATGCGTCCTGCGCGATTTGCATAGATCAAATACAGATAGTCCACCGGATCGAGATCCGGACGTTCGCGTTGCAGCGCTTCCGCTATCTCGCGCACTTGGCTTTGTGGGTGTGGCACTTTAGGTCTGGGCATTCGACAGCTCCTAGTCTTCATTCAGCATTCTTGCCAATCAAATTCTGAAAGACAAGTGGATGGCCGATGGATCCCGGGCTAGAAGATGTCAGGAAAGTCCGCGCACTAGCGATCAATGATCGTAATTGTTAAAGGCGGGAGGCCGGATATCTTGGCTTCGGTTACATCGCCGGGAGCAAGCGGCCCGACGCCCGCTGGAGTCCCCGTATATATTAGGTCGCCCGGCTCCAACTGGTATTGGCAAGAAAGCTGGTTGATGATTTCAACAGGGGACCATATCATTTCGGACAAGCTTCCTTTCTGACGTGTCTTGCCGTTAACAGACAGGCTGATTTCGCGGTTATCAAAAAGCTCTGTGCTGTTGACGCGGTGTAGCAATCCTATGGGCGCTGATTGATCGAATGCTTTCCCTATTTCCCATGGACGCCCAGAATTTCTTGCGACGAGCTGCGCATCCCGTCGGGTAAGATCTATACCTACGGCAATGGCAAATACGTGGCTTGCCGCATCCTCGACGGAAATTTCAGATCCAGCTTTGTTGATCGCAAGTACAAACTCCACTTCATGCTGAAAATCTTGCGTACAGGTCGGATAAGTAACGGTGGCACCGTCGAGAACGATTGCATCCGTGGGTTTCTGGAAGAAAAAGGGTGGATGACGCAAGTCGCCTCCCATCTCACGAACGTGCTCTGCGTAGTTTCTTCCTACACAATATATCCGTCGTACGGGGAACAGCTCATCAGTTCCCGAAATTGGTATTGAAATACGTGCTGGGGGAAGAAGGGCATATTTCTTATCAGTCATCGCCACGCTTTTCCTTAAACAAATCAAGTTTTTCTTGAACGATCCGGTCTGAATAGGAAAATAGGATAAGATCAGATTCGGCTTTTATCTGGAATGAAGTCCAACTTGGTACGACGAAAAGATCTTTGGGTTTTAGCGCAAACGCCTTTTCACCGACCGATGACGATCCATATCCTTCAACCACCGAGTAAACCGTTCCTGCGGTCGACCGGTATGGCAATGTCGAGAAGCCCTTGGGGATAAGCTGCATTGCTGTTGTAATTGTTGGCATGGCCGGGCCACCGTTTACGGGATTGATATAGACCATTTTAAACGCATGACATGCATCAGGATCCCGTGTGCGAGCGACACGGTCAATGGCTTCCCGTGTCATACGATATGGGTAGTTGAATATTGGCGAGGTTTGGGAAGATGGCTTGAAATCGATCGGGACGAGATTGAAGCCCGCTTCACCCATCGCGCTACCTTCCGGGCGCATAATGGGATGGACTTGACCGGGATAGCCTTCACGAAAGCTGGCGCTCAACAAATTGACAATGTGCATGTCGAGTCCGTCAATCCAGACCATGGGCGCGTCTGATTCATTGCCATGATCGTGCCAGGTCCAGGACGGAGTGATCACGAAGTCGCCCGGTTCCATCATGGTGCGCTCACCGGCAACAGCTGTGTATGCATCTTTGCCTTCGATGATGAACCGGAGGGCCGAGGCGACATGACGATGGGCAGGAGCAATCTCGCCCGGTAGAATTATCTGGTATCCCGCAAACAAACTTGTTGTGATTCGGGATTGTCCTGGCAGTCCCGGATTTTCGAAAACGAGGACGCGGCGTTCAGCTTCCTCTGTGGAAATAAGGTCGCAAGCTTCCAGAAGGTAAGGTCGAACATCATCATAGGCCCAGTGTGCGGGAACAACCGGAGAGCGCGGGACTTCGGTAACGAGCCCCCCAAGAACGCGCCAGAGTGGTGCAAGGTTTTGCTTGCTGGCGCGATCATAAAATGGAGTTCTCCCTATTTCGGAATCGCGGTTTACGGTTTCTACAAAGCCTTCGTCCATCGGCTCAGCTCCTAATATTTTGGACTCGTGATGCACGCAGGTACCGAAATTCGTGCACCGATCTATCTTCCATGTAAGATTTATAAAGTCAAGCGTGTGTGCTTGAGTGTCAGGTTTGTGCTGTAGTCAATTTCACCATATTTTTTCTAACCCCTATATAAATACGGGGGATACGTCTGCAAAATATGGCCAATGCAATTGTCATATTTGTCTAAAAAATGACCTATTGACTTCCTTGGAAGATATGCCGAAAATATTCTGATGAAAAACAAATCCCACAGGCTCCAGGGCCGGACCGCACTTGTAACCGGCGCAGCTTA
The DNA here is from genome assembly GCA_041621755.1 of Sphingomonadaceae bacterium. Taxonomy (GTDB): domain Bacteria; phylum Pseudomonadota; class Alphaproteobacteria; order Sphingomonadales; family Sphingomonadaceae; genus Sphingosinicella. The sequence continues at coordinate 12,279 of JBFKAE010000048.1, forward strand.
CGGCATCGGTTATGCTGTGGCTGAACGTTTCGCTTCGGAAGGCGCGAATGTTGTCGTTTCTGATATCAAAGGGCATGATGAAGCTGCTGAACGCCTGAAGCAGATTTCGCCCAACGTGACCGGAATTGCTATTGATGTGCGTGATGATGTGAGTGTTGCCGCTGGTGTTGAACAGAGCGTGCGAAAGTTCGGATCAGTAGATATTTTGGTAAATAACGCGGCCATTTCAGCCGAACTGCAGCCAACAGCTTTTGAAAATCATACAGTTGAGGATTGGCGTCGCATATACGAGGTCAATGTCATCGGTACTTTTCGTATGTGTCGGGCTGTCTCACCACATATGCGCAAGGCGCGTTGGGGGCGCATCATAAATGTTGCGTCGGGGACAGCGTTCAAAGGGTCGCCTGGCATGCTTCACTATATCGCCAGCAAAGGTGCAATTTTGTCAATGACGCGTTCCCTCGCCACGGAATTCGGGGAAGACAATGTCTTGGTCAACGCAGTGTCGCCTGGCTTGACAATGACAGAAAGCGTCGCTGAAGCAGGTCATGTGACCAGGTTTTTCGAAGAGTCTGTGATGGCGGTACGGGTTCTGAAACGCCCGGCCGTGGCAAGCGATGTCGCAAATGCAGTGTATTTCCTGGCAAGCGACGACTCAGGTTTTGTGACTGGACAAGCGCTCGCCGCGGATGGCGGTTCGGTCTTTCACTAGAAATTTAGCAGCTTGGCGCAAGCCCAGGCAATGGAGAAGGAGAGGGGGATATGATGGCCAGCCAGGAGAAGGTGGTCTTTGCCAGCGATGCAACCATTCAGGCACGAAAGGATCTGGCCGCATGTTATCGGCTTGTTGCCCATTTCGGAATGACCGATACGATTTACAATCATATTTCTCTGCGCGTTCCTGGATATCATGACCGCTTTTATATCAATGCATTCGGGCTGATGTATGAGGAGATCAGTGCGAGCAATCTGGTCACGGTAGATGTTGAGGGAACGGTGCTTGAGGATCCGACAGGTCTCGGGATTAATCCTGCGGGCTTTGTGATCCATGGCGCGATCCACCGCGCGCGCCCAGATGTCGATTGCGTTCTGCATACACATACAACGGCTGGAGTTGGGGTCTCAGCTCAGGAAGGTGGGTTACTCCCTATCAGTCAACACGCAGCTTTGTTGCATGGCTTGGTCGCTTATCACGACAGTGAGGGTGTTGCCGTTGATTCCGATGAATGCGAAAGATTGACCAATGATCTGGGTGACAAAACCGTTATGATACTGCGCAATCATGGGCTGCTGACTGTAGGCAACACGGTGGGGGAGGCGCTGCAGCACATGATAAATCTCGATACTGCGTGCCGAAACCAGATCGCTGCACTTGCGGGAGGAAGGCCCCTTGTGCAAATTTCGGAGGCCGCGCTTGAAGCGACTGCTGATGCAGTTCGACGGTTTGCGGATTATGACCGTGATTGGGCTGCATTGCGCAGACTGGCCGATCGAGTTGCGCCGGACTATGCCGACTGAGAATATCCTGCATACATAGATGCAGTGCTTTATCTGGCTGGATTTTGTAGGGGCAAGTCAGCAAAAAAGGCATCCAGATTGGCTCGCAGCATTGCTGACATTTCGGTTAGGCCTTGGCGGCTGGCGCCTGCGATGTGAGGCGTGCAAAGTACGTTCGGGACATTCGTCCACCGCTCTGGCGGTGTTGGTTCAGTCTCGAATACGTCGAGAGCCGCGCCGCCAAGTCTTCCCGACTTCAATGCCGCAATTAATGCGATTTCATCAACCAACTGTCCGCGCGCGACGTTGACAAGTAATCCTTCCGGTCCGATCGCGTCAATCACGTCAGCGGAAATCAGTCCGACATTTTTTGAATCCGCGCTCGCACATATTGCCAATATGTCTGTGCCCCGCGCCAGTTCTTTGAGAGAATTGGCACGCGGCCATTTTGCATTTGGCTTTTCGCGTGGTCCCCACCAACTGACCTGCATCTTCAATGCTTGGCATCGCCACGCAAGCGCTTCACCGATTGCGCCCAGTCCGACAATACCAACTCGAGCACCTTCGATCGATTGCCCAATCATGGGTAATCCGCCTTTTATCCATCCGGCTGTCTTTACCTGAAGAGCACCACGAACGACATTACGATAGGAAGCAAGGATAACGGCAAGTGCGAATTCGCCGACGGGTTCAGCAGTTGTCCCCGGTGCATGGGATACGAGAATGCCTCGGGCATTCAGTTCTGCTACATCAAGAGCATCATACCCAGTCGTGAAGCATGCGATGAGTTGCAGTTTCGGCATTCTGGCAATCAAATCTGCAGGCGATTGATGGCCCAGGCAAACAATTGCCCGCGTCTGCGCCAGTAGATGAATATCCGTCTGCTCCCATAAGCGGATCACGTGATACATATCTTCCAGCTGGGTAGCGAGAAAGTCGAGTTCTTTTGGAACTACGAGTACATAAGGGCCGCTTTTGGATGATTTCTTTGCTCGATTATCCATATTCATCTTATCCACAGCGCCTGGTCCATGGGTCTCGTCTGTCGGGTAAACTTACGATTATGCTTCTTGTGGATTTCGATAAGGTCCAAGACAGAGCAGCATGCCGGCCGCAGCTGTTAACAGAAGTGCGAAAAACGCGAATGCGGGCTCGTATCCAAACTCTGCAGACAGAGACTGACCAACAATAGCGGTTCCAACCCCTCCTCCCCAAGCCCAGCATAGCCAAATGACGGCAACGACCCGGCTGAATTCAACCAATGGAAAGTATCGGCTGATTAGGTAGGTCAATATATCAGCTTCAGAGCCGATCGCTATTGCGATGCATGCCGCGCCGATGAACAATCCAACCGGACCAGGCGAGCTGAGCAACAGAACAAAACCACCTGTGGCGATAACGAATATCGCCGCGCTTAACCAAGGTGCGTGGATTTTATCGAGAAGGTAGCCGACGAGAACACGCCCAAAGAATGAAGAGACCGCCGCAAAAGAAATAACATTGGCGATTAGAGCCCCATCAAGGCCTCCATCACTAAAATAGCCGACGAGACTGGCCATACCCCCGAAAGTCGCGATTGATGCAGCCAGAATTGCTCCCGCGATCAGCCAGAAAGTCATGTTGCCGTAATATATTTCACGGATGGTACGTCCGGATGCCGTACTTTTGTCTTTTCCTACGACAGCTCCAGGCGGTGTGCGCACAAAGAACGTCAGGCCAATGACAGAAACGAAAGCTGCAATCATTCCCAAAATAAGGAAATTTGCTCGCCACCCCAGAGATTCAGTAAGCATACTGGCGATTTGCGGGAAAAGAGGGGCGCTTGCTGCTGAGCCTGCCACAACGAGACCAAGTGCAAGGCCGCGATACTTGTCGAATGTACCGCTAATTGTGACAGCGTAAGGCATGGCCGTGCAAGCCGCTCCACCAATACCGACAATGCAAAATAAAACCCAAAACAACGCCTGAGAAGGAGGAAGCAGGGCAACAGAGGCAAATGCGGTGCCGAACAAGGCGGCCATGATGGCAGAAGGAAATCGAACGCCCAATCGACTGATCAGCCACCCCAGACACAGAATCCCTATGCCGCTACCGAGCAGAAAGGCAGAGAAGAAGTTTGACGCATCGGCTCGGCTCCAGCCAAAATCGAGCAGCATACCTTCGGCCATAATGCCATAGCCGTAAACCATAATTGGACCAGCTCCGAACGCGTTTGCCAGCGCGCCTACACCAACGGTCCACCACTTGTTCAAGTAACGCTGCGCCATCGTAACTCCATCAAGACCCCTGAGCGGTCAGGTTCAATATGCACTTTCGTAGATTATTTTTAGGCGACGTGAAGCGCGCAGCAGAGCGTAAAGATTGTACGAAGCTCATGACGAGCAACATTCCGCAATCCGCTCGGCTGACACGATTCACGTCGCCGCTATGTCAAAGTAGGTTGATTAGATCTTTGATGTGTCGTCAGTACTGGAATCCGAGTGTCAACCCGTACGTACGTGGAGGGGCTGTATTTCCCACCAGACCTGCGGGTGTCAGAATATTGATCCCATAGTCGTATCGCTCATCAAGCAAATTCTCTACCCACAGCGAGACGAAGTAACGTTCATCCTGCGAAGTCCAGCGCTCAGACACATTCAAAACGTGTCGCGATGGCAGTTCGAAATTGTTGACGGGGTCTATATATGCAGTTCCACGATAGTTGAGCGCGGCTGAAGTCGCAAATTCGCCGATGGAAGTTGGCAAAACATGCACTGCCGTGGCGGTCCAGCTCCATTTCGGTGCGTTTACAATGCGCCGCCCTGCAGCATCGAGATTGCCGACGGCAATAATGGAACCGTTCGGTTGCCGCACATAGTTAGGTGCCAGCGGGTAACGCGTATACTTTGCGTCAAGATATGCACCTGTTACGGAGAGAGTTAGTGAATCGACTGGTCGTGCAACGACTTCAAAGTCGATCCCTTTGATCTCTGCCGAGCCAGCGTTGATTGTAACAACGGCACCCTGATCGTAAATCTGCTGCTGTAGATTGTTATATTTATACAAAAATCCAGATAAGTTTACGCGGAGCCTGCGGTCCAGAAAATCGGTTTTAGTGCCGACCTCATACACGGTCAGAAACTCAGGCAGCACAGGGCGATTTTGCATTTCGTTCGCAAACCCGCCAAAATTTGCCTGATTATAGAAGCCTGAGTTGAAGCCACGCGATACAGAGGCATAAACCAAGGCTTCGGGTGAGAACCGATGATCCAGAGCCACGCGCCACGTCGGTTCATTGAATGTCTGACTGAGGCTACCGCGCCGACCGGGTATCTCGTTCCCACCAGCTGTAACATAACCGTCGGTGCGCCGCTTTTCGTGCGTGTATCGCCCACCAAGCGTCAATCGGGTTCCCGGAGAAAACTCATATGTTCCTTGCGCATATGCCGCGATGGAATCTGTAAAGTCTTCTGCTATAGCGACAGGGCCACATCCGGGCGTATTGAGATTTGCGCCACCAACGCAGAGCTGGAATGGATCTGAGTGCCAGTTCGACCAATAATAGAAAGCGCCGACAGTCCATTCTAACGGCCCGCTTGAAGCCGAGAGTAATTGCAACTCTTGTGTGAATGCAGTTCTCGGGTCACGAGTGATGCCCAGATTAACAGCGTTTGCGGGACCGCCGTCGAAATCAATGTTTATGTCTTCTCCACTGCGACGATAAGAGCTGATGCTACGAAAAGTGAGGTCATTGAATTCGCTCTCAAGCTTTGCATTAACGCCCCACTCCTTGGATATCCAAAATGGGTGGAGATTGGAATTTACATCGAAATCCCCAGGGTAGAAATCACCGCGATGCCGCAATTGTCCGGCCACGAAAAGTTCATCATAGCCAGCCGCCGGCGCGACATTGGTGCCTGCTGTACCACGCAGTCGACTGTAATCGCCGCCCAACGTCACACTTGTAGCATCCGAAAAGTCAAACTTGATACGTGACCTAGCCGTGAAACGACGGGTCAGAAAGACATCCTCCCCATTGAAGACGTTTACACCGTAGCCATCGTTTTGATCGTGGTATCGCAGGGCGAGGTCGATGGCGACACCGTCAGAAAGGCCACCCGTGATATAGCCCGAAGTTGTGAACGTGTCGTAGTTCCCGTAACCGACTTCGAAGCGCGCCCCGAAAACTTCGCTGGGAGGTTTGGTGGTGACTTGGATAACGCCGCCGGTCGCGTTGCGTCCGAAAAGGGTTCCTTGTGGTCCCTTTAAGACTTCAACGCTGGCAACATTTACGAAGTCCGTTGATTGGCCGAACGGATAATAAATGCCGTCTACGAACGTTTGGACAGCTGGGGTGGTGTTCGAACTGTTCGTACCCACGCCACGTAGAAAAAGCGAAGGACGTGCGGCTGATGGCAGCGCTACAAAGCTGCTGATAAGACCAGTCAAATCATCGGTACTGTCTACTGAGAATCTTTTGAGACTTTCGCTTGAATAGGCCTGTAGCGAGATTGGCACGTCCTGCGCTGATTCATCGCGCCTCTGAGCGGTAACCGTTATGACCTCATTCCCGCTTGTCCTGCTGCTTTCTACAGATTCAGACTCTGCGACTGCGTCCGATTGGGCATATGCCGGACTAAAAATGGCCAATGGCGATGCCGCAATCAGCAGTGCGGAAACAGAACGAGCGCTAACGCATTGAGTGATATTTCGCATTTGATCAATCCTCCCCTTACTTGTTATTCTTCCATGGAAGGTAGCTTCTGATTTCTAATAGATCAAGATAAATTTTCACATGTAAATCTTGAGAGTGAAGGGGACGCCTTTATATCTTCCGCGTATTATGATGTCTGTGAGATTGCGCTGTCTGGCCATGTAATGGAAACTATTAGTAGAATCGGTCACACCAATCTGTTGGCTGGGATGACTCCACTCATGTGGTCTTCCAGGCCGTCTATAAGTATCTGCGCCATAGCTTTTCGTGCTTCCCAAGTGGAGCTGCCAATATGTGGCAACAGAAAGGCATTTGGTAGTTCGAGATATGCGGAATTGATATGCGGTTCACCGTCGAACACGTCTAGACCGGCGGCATAAATATCATTATATGTCAATGAATTGATAAGATCTTTGTCATGCACAAGATCCCCTCTGCCGATGTTGATCAGTATCATATTTGGCTTTGCCAAGGCCAAAGTATCGGCCCGGATGAATCGACGGGTGGCTGGCGTAGAGGGCCAAGCCAGCAGGAGGACATCACTTTCGGCAATCATTTCACGAGGGTTGGCGAAAAATCTGGCGTTCTGCTCGGGAAGTTTCTTTCTATTATGATAGAGAATGTGCATGCCGAATGCGCGAGCGCGCATTGCTACGCGGCGACCAATGTCTCCCATGCCGAGAATGCCAAGTGTTTTATTGCCGAGGCCGATACCTAAAAGTTGGCCGGGAGACCATCCTTGCCATCGTCCTTCACGAAGAAGTGATATACTCTCCGTCGCCCGGCGAGCTGCCCCTAGAATCAATAACATGGCTGAATCTGCTACGGCATCGCCTAGAACACCGGGTGTGTTGAAAACTGCAATGTCGCGTTTTTTTGCGGCTTTCAGATCAACATGGTCGTAGCCTACCGAATAGGTCGCTATAGCCTTAACTGAGTCCGGCAAGCGGCTGATCTCGCGGGCATCAAAAGGCGGCGAGTCGATTGAGCAAACTATGGCGTCAGGCTGCAGTGTTGCTGCGTCAAGAATGCTGCCAGTGTGCAGATTTGCGTTCGACCGAAATATATCAAGGACAGGCTCTGGCAGAGCCGTAAGTACAAGTAAGTTCAAGGAGGCCTTTGGCAAAATTAGTCCTAACTTTTTACGCAGGTCAGTCGCGTCCTGCCTTATTTGGGTCGCTTATACAAAATTCTAATCTTCCTTGGAAGATTTTTGTTGAGCTATGCGCGGCTCTCGCCTATACGACGAATGCCTTCCTAGGAAGACATGGTGCGCGCGACTCTGGAAGAGGGCCGCTAATCAAGATTGAGAGATGTAATTGACCGAGCCGTTGTTTCCTGTCCGCATAGTCTCTGTTCACTACGAGGCGACCGATGTGCTTTCCTTCCTGTTAAAGCCCATAACTGATGAGCTTGACGTCTCGATAGATCCGGGAAGCCACGTCGATGTACATCTGCCAAACGGAATGATGCGTAGTTATTCCATTTCAAACGGTCCCGCCGATGGCGAGGTGTATCGGATCACGGTGAGTCGCGATACAAACAGTCGCGGCGGTTCCGTTTATATACATAACGAATTGCGAGTTGGGCAGATTCTTCAAATCAGCAAACCGCGAAATAACTTTGAGCTGGTCGATGATGCCGCGATGTCCATATTCATTGCTGGAGGCATAGGTATAACGCCGTTTGTACCCATGGTCACGCGGCTCAACGCGCTGGGGAAGCCATGGCGCCTTCATTACTGCGTGCGAAGCCGGGAGCGAGCCGCTTTGCTGAGTGAACTGGAAACACTGGCGAAAGCCGGAGCTGGTGAGCTGCGGCCCAATTATGATGAAGATGCGGCCGGTGTACTCGACCTTGATAAAACTTTGCGTTCGATAGACGGCAATGCCCATGTTTACTGCTGCGGGCCAATAGGCATGCTGAACGCCTTTCGTGAAAGCGCCAAAGCTATCGGGATTCCTACGGAGCAGGTACATTTTGAATATTTCAATACAGATGTTCAGG
>JBFKAE010000049.1:0-20197 GCA_041621755.1 Sphingomonadaceae bacterium
AATATATTATGTCATTTACTTGATTTATATAATACTGATTCAGTAAATCGTACAAATTATGCACAAGACTACATAATATAATGTACAAATGACTGCAACATACAGAAGCTCATCAGGTTGTTGTGTTGTGGCAGCCCAAAGGCACTGCGTGCGAACCGATGCATTAACCATATTTATTATGTGATTCGCCAGCGGTAACTGCGTACGTAAGCGTACAATATATGCGGCGTCGGTAGTCAGGCTCTTACTGCGCCGCGCTTGATTATGAGACCCTCTCGGGAAAGAGCCTAGCCTCTCCGACAACTTGCGATGAACGTTGCTGATTTGATCTCATCGGTTGAAACCTGTTTCTGTCGTCTATGGTGAGATGTTGGTGCCCACGCGAACGGTTTGAATGACAAAAAGAAGGGCATTTGTACGCCACCGTACAAGTGGCATATTAGGTCTGACTTTTCCCAGTTATTGTGTAAACTGGCGTTGTCTTCCGTTGATCTGCTGGGGTGCGGACGACTAAGAGGCGCGTATTAGTTCGTTTGCTCTTACCCTTAATAGGAGAAGAGCAATGTATGGTGGCCCTGATGATCTGCGGACGTCCCCCAGCAAAATACTGAACGGGTTGTCGCTTGATGACATGCGACTGCTGCAACCATACCTCGTGCGACAGGAGCTTTGCTATCGCGACGAACTGCTGAGTGCTAACCAGCCTATCAGTCATATGTATTTTGTTGAGGCGGGCCTTGTCTCGTTGATTTCTACCGACAGCCGACGGCGAGAGGTTGAGGTTGCCATTGCCGGTCGAGATGAAGTGGTTGGCATCGAGTTGGTGCTAGGTGACAACAGGTCAATCAACAAAGCGGTCGTTCAGGTGGCGGGCACTTCGCTGCGAATTTCAGCAAGCGATCTCCTGGAAGTCATAGCATCCAGTCGCAGTCTGCATCTTCGCTTGCTGAATTATGTCAGAGTGCTGATGACCCAGATGTCGCAAACGGCATTGGCGAACGGCAAGGGCAGTGTCGAGGAACGGCTTGCCCGTTGGCTGTTGATGGCTCACGATCGGCTCGAAGGTGATGACTATCCCCAGACTCACGAATTCCTAAGCATCATGCTCGGCGTGCGCCGTGCCGGTGTGACCGTCGCGCTCCACAATCTTGAAGGCAAAGGCTTTATCCGGTCCAATCGGGGAATAATCACAATTCTCAACCGCGCAGATCTCGAGCTATATGCCGATGGCCTCTACGGCGTTCCCGAAAAGGAACATAAACGATTGCTCGGGTAGTTCAGCTTTGAATGCCACAATTATAGCGTGGCGTGCAGCGTAAGGGAGCCACTTGTCTTGTGAACTCGGAGGCTTCTGTGTGAGGGACTGTCAGGAATTTCGTGTGTGGATGGGCATAATGGGCAAGAAGGAGACCCACTATGTCACGACGCAAGGAACCTGCGATACCAAATGATATTCTCGACCAGCTTCTGGCGAGGACAGATGCCGCTGCTGCATTGAGCCAGGGCGGACTGCTGGATTCGTTGAAGAAGGCGTTTGCAGAGCGCGCTCTTAATGCGGAGATGGACCATCATCTTGGCCAGGAGGGGCAAGAGAACAACAGCCGGAACGGTTATGGCCGCAAGACGGTCACAACCGACGGCGGAAAGATTGAGATCGAGGTGCCCCGTGACCGCTCTGGCAATTTCGATCCGCAGCTGGACACCCGTATTTACCCTTGCGATTTGGGTGATGGATCGACCTTGAGCCTGCATTGATGGCTGATCAACGTATTGCGGGCGCTTTGACGGCGTCTGGACGTCGTTCCAAGCCCGGTTTCGAGGCCAATTCCGTGGCCCGGGCGGACTCACCCCATGGCGGCCCGTCGTTCATGGAAGATCAGCCGGTCAAAGTTATAGGCGAGGTTGGCAAGCGTCAGCTTGGCCTCGGCCCGCGCGATGCCGATAGTGCGGATGAACAGCCCGAACCGGTTCTTCTGGTGCGCGAAGACGTGCTCGACAGCAGCGCGGATCGACGATTTGGCGGCATTGGCTCGCGCCATATGCCGCGGCATCGGTTTGCCCTTAGGCTTGCGGCGATGGATGCGGCTGACCAGCATCTTTGACGCCAGCCACTTCTCATTGGACTGCGATCGGCAGGCGCTGTCGGCCCAGACCTCCGACGCGCTATTCTGTGTGGTGACGACCTTGGGCAACATACGGCCATCGGGATGCGACGCTGAAGTGACCGCGCTTTCCCGGATGAAGCCAAAGCGCCGGTCGATCGCGATATGCGACTTGTAGCCGAACACCGGCAAGGCGATCTGCGGCAATGGCGTGCCATCCGGCCGGTGGCGGATTTTCCCGCCGATCTTCAGCGTCCAGCGCGCGTCGACGTCCTTTTGCGCTGCCTTGTTGGGCGCGCAGGGCCATATCTCCTGCGCAGTCCTGCCCGCCTTGACCGCCGCCTTCTCAGGCTCGGTATTCCTCTGCTTGGGCGCGGGAACCAATGAGGCGTCGACAATCTGCCCAGACATCGGGATGTAGCCCTTCTTCTGCAATTGCCAGTCAAAGGCTTTCATCACCCGCTTCAATGTCCCGGTCTCGGTGAGTTTATTCCGGAACAGCCGGATCGTGTTCTCATCCGGCGTCGGGGCTCCAGGGTCGAACTTGAGGAACCGCATCCAGGACAGCCGGTCGCGGATCATGAACTCCATCTTCGCATCGCTCGGATTGTGCTGCGCCTGAAGAATCAGCGCCTTGAACATCGAAACCGGATCAAACGGCGGGCGACCGCCCCGGGCACCGTCGCCGTATCCCAGCCCCACGATCAGCCACCCATGGAAATACTCAAAATCCACCGTAGCTTCGAGAACCTCCAGAGGATCACCATCCTTGCTCAGACGCTCAAGATGGTCCGACAACCCGAATAACGACCGTTGCTCCATTGCCCCGCCTCCAGTTCATGATCGGCGCAGTGAATCACGAAATGGACAGTTTTGCGAGGTAAATACGGGTGTCCAGCTGATTGCCAAATACCAGCGCCGCTTCCCGGGCTTCGATGACAAGATAATTTCCATGTACGCGCGTGGCATGAGTACCCGCGAGATTACCGGGCATCTGCGCGACCTGTAGCTGGCGAGGGCCGGTCACCGCGCGCGTGGGTCACATCGATCAACAAGAGCACAGCGTGCGACCGATCGAAGGCTTCACGATCTTGCCGACTGTTACCGATTGAGGCAGGCGTCCATCTCGTCAAGGAGCCAGCGTCACCTGCGGAATCCTGCGCCTTGCCGACAGAGTTGAACAGGTCGATTTGAGGTGGCTTCCGCTCCGCCAGGCCCTCTGATCTTGCTTGTCGAAGGTCCGATCCGTCATTGAAACTGCCGACTGACACCGCATCGACACCGACGCCGCCATGCCAATATTCCGCGTGAGCAGGCGGCCTCAAACCGGGTTATACGAATTTACGTCATGTCCACACTGCCTCATCACTCAATGTAAAAAAGCTGTCTGGCGGATCGGCGCCGTACGGCCCGAGGTCTGGATCGAAGCGGAAACGGGTCGCGCAATATGGACAGAGAATGCAGTCATCCTGTCCGTGGATTTCAAGATAGATATGCGGATGGTCCTGGGGTGGTGATGCGCCGATGCAACCGAACGTCTTAACTCCGATCCGAATCTCTGGCACGCCACGGTCGTTCGTATATTTTGGACAGCGATCACGGACCATTTTTATTTCCTGAAGAGGATAGTACGCGGCTCTTGAAACCACCTCAATCGTGAAATTAGGACGACAGATGGTTCATCTGGACCGCTGAATGAACCATTAGCAGGTAATGCGTAAGCCCTGGTTGTGGTGAGGCATAATCCGCCATCTCACGAGCCTTATCTGTCTCAGCTCTGCTATAAGGACCCCGTCGCCGCTCCCGGCCAGGATCGGCGACGGGGGTGGGATGCAGTGGCGGATTATGTCTCGCGAGGCGACCGAGATTGTCTGGGACGGCCCCTATAGCTACTGTGTTGCCAACAATCCGGGCTGATCCGGGGAGTTCCGGTTTGTTTTTCTCAACGACTCCCGGGCAAACAACATCGAGTTGCGCTGGCTATGTCCTGCGGGTCCCTACATATTTACAGTTTGATCGATCTGCGGTCGGGAGCGGATACGGGAAGGCGTCGCGTCAATTGAGCCAAATCTTCATGGCAGGCCTTAAAATTGCTATAACAGACCGCATCTCAGGCAATGTAACCAGGGAACCCGAACAGTCGTGACAAGCCAATTCGCCTTCGACAACAGCTACGCGCGGCTGCCTGAAAGGTTCTTTGCGAGCGTCAATCCCGCCAGACGAGGCGCTCCGTCTCTGGTGAAGGTAAATGACAATCTGGCGCGCGAGCTGGGTGTTGATCCTGCGTGGCTTGGCTCTGAGGCCGGCGTTGAAGTCCTGTCCGGCCGCTCCGTGGCAGAAGGCTCTGAGCCTATCGCCACAGCCTATGCCGGTCACCAGTTCGGCAATTTCGTGCCTCAGCTCGGCGACGGGCGGGCGATCTTGCTGGGTGAAGTAATCGACAGACAGGGCCATCGACGGGATATCCAGCTCAAGGGCGCGGGCCAGACACCATTTTCTCGTAATGGGGACGGCCAAGCCGCATTGGGACCAGTGCTTCGCGAGTATGTCGTCAGCGAGGCAATGGCGGCACTGGGAATTCCGACGACGCGGGCACTGGCTGCGGTGACGACCGGCGAGCCCGTGTTCAGGGAAACCGCCCTTCCAGGCGCGGTGCTGACGCGTGTAGCATCCAGCCATATTCGCGTCGGCACCTTCCAGTACTTTGCTGCTCGCGGAGATACCGAGGCTGTCCGGCAATTGGCAGACCATGTCATTGCGCGACATTATCCCGCGGCCGCCAAAGCGGAAAGCCCGCATCTGGCTCTGCTCGAAGCGGTCATCGCTGCGCAAGCAGCCCTTGTCGCGAAATGGATGCTGGTCGGCTTTATTCATGGCGTGATGAATACCGACAACATGTCCGTCGCTGGCGAGACAATCGATTATGGCCCCTGCGCCTTCATGGACACTTATGATCCGGCGACGGTTTTCAGCTCGATCGATCGTCTCGGGCGTTATGCATATGGCAATCAGCCATCGATCGCGCTGTGGGATCTCACCCGCTTCGCGGAAACGCTGCTGCCTCTTCTGGCTTCGGATCAGGAGACCGCGATTGCCATTGCCGAAAACGCCCTGTCCAGTTTTGCGCCCCTCTTTGAGGAGGCTCATCATTCAGGAATGCTGCGCAAGCTGGGGATTGCGAACCCACGCCTGGAAGATACCGAACTGGCAAGTTCGATCCTCGCCGCTATGGCTGCGAACCAGGTCGACTTCACATTGTTCTTCCGGCGGCTGAGCAATGCGATCACACAGGGTGCCGGCGAGGAATCATTGCGGTCCCTTTTCGCCGACCCTGCTGCCTGCGATGATGTGTTGGAGAAGTGGCGAGCGCGCCTGACCAAGGAACCGAGTGGCGCTGTCGAGCAGCGCATGGCCATGCAGGCGGCAAACCCAGTGTACATCCCGCGCAACCACCGGGTGGAAGCTATTATCAAGGCGGCGGTCGCGCGACAGGATTTCTCGCCCTTCGAGGAGTTTCTGACAGTGTTCTCGAAACCATTCGAGGCTAGGAAGGAGTTTGCTCCTTATGAAGAACCGCCCCAGGAACAAGAACGGGTTCGGGCGACATTCTGCGGAACCTGAAAACAGAGGCATAGGCCGAGGGGATCGGGATCACCGCCTTGAGGCATGATGTTCCGGGTTTGACCATGGATTCTGTCCAAAGCCTGTCAGCTAAACGCCGGCGTTCCAGCTATGTCCTGATCCTGAAGAGTTTGCGATCAGCTGCGTGGCGAGGCAGAATCGCTTGACGGAGGCGCGGATTTCGTCGGCGGATTTGGTCCATCGGAATGGTTTCGGGTTCTTGTTTACCACATCGATATAGTGAGTGATGGCGTTTGCGAGTTCGATTGTTGACCTGTGCACACCGCGCTTGATCTGGTTTCGGGTCAAGTCCACAAACCGTTTGCGCCATTTGGCAATCGTCATCTGGTCACAGCCAACCTCTTGGGCAATCACCTTGTTCTGCATACCCCGAGCCGCCAGAAAAACTATTCGCGCTCTCCGCGCCAGGTTGGCCCAGGTCTTGTAACCAGGCAACAAGCGTTCGAGTTCCAACCGATCACCGTCCAAAAGCTCAATGGAAACTGCCGGCTTGCCCATCGATCATATCTCCAAACCATGGAAATATGATTATATAAACTTCTCGATCAGGACACTAACTTGAACTGACCAAGCCGGGAAGATTTGTGCTATACTGCCGTTTTCCACGGGTTTCACGTAACTGTATGCGCACGTCGACTGGAGGACACTGTGACAGCAAAAGCCCATAATTTGATAACGGCTTCCCGTGTCAGGGGAGCAGTCATGTACAACGCTTCGGGCGAAAATATTGGGCATGTTCATGATTTGTCGATCGACAAAGCGTCTGGCCAGGTACTTTATGCCTTAGTGTCATTCGGTGGCTTTCTTGGAATTGGTAACCGTTACCACGCGGTTCCATGGTCACTTATGCATTACGATCAGGCAATGGACGGCTACATCGTGCCGCTTGATCACGCGGAACTCAGTGCCGCCCCGACTTACAGCAATGATGATTTGGTTGCCTTTGGCGATGACGAAACCGGTTTGATCAAGCAAATGTTTGAGCATTATGAAAAGTACCCACCGTACCCGCCACTTTAGCGCATCAAAGTTCCAGCGTTTGCCTTTCCAGCCTAATCTACTCGCTGGCCCAATGTCTTGTCGATGTTGTCAAACAGGATTTTAAGGTCATGCAAACCAGCACCATTTGCGTGTGTGCGAACGCCTTGAACAAGGTGGTGCAGGTTGTTTGCTGTCTTCTCATCTAGCTGACCAAGATCATTCAGCCGTTTTGTCAGTACGCCGACCAACATTAACGACAGAATGGCAATGTGGTCTGTCTGGTCTGTGAGTTCCATGGCGCTCTCCTTTTCGATTCTTTTCATGATAGCACTACACCGCACGCGCAGACAGCCGGACTAGATCACAAATCTAAAATCATGGTTTTGCAAATCTGTAGTTTAACGCAGCCTAAGCGCTTCAAAAATTCAATATGACGTTGAAATTATAGTGGTTTGTAGTGCTGCCTTGTCTGCGTCAAAACACGATTTGTAGCCGTTCTTATGATGCGCGCTCTATGCCGGCTGAAAGCCAGTAAACGGCTATCAAAATCAAGGCATTGACGTCGAAGTCTTTGGTCTGGCGACCAGGAATGTCGCTATCGCGTGAGGCGGCTGGAAGCAGCCAGTCAGCGACAACAAGGTTCGCAGCCGCTGCATCCATCGCATCGGCTTTGGTCAGTCCCGTCAAGCTGTGCCGTCTGACATCGCGCAAATTGATTTTCGTGCGGGTGTTGCGAAGTATCCAATGGGCCTTGCCCATTCGCGCCCAATAGCAGCCAATCCACTCTTCAACCATGCCTTTGACAGTGTCCTTTGGTTTGACAGCACCCTATTGCGGCATAGTGGTGTACGTGTGCTTGCCTGATTATGGGGAAAAGGTGTAGTATCACAAAATTCAATCCATGAGGGCGACCTCATACAGAGATTGGGTTTGACGATTGTGCAGTTTGCAGAGTGTTCTGTTTTGGCTGATGATTGTTTGACGCAATCCCGGCTGGGAGTGCCAAGATTCACTGTCTTCGTGGCCACAGGGCATGGGAGAGTATCAATGGCGACAACTCACTCCGCTGGCATGGGTTCTGCCAGCATAGAAATCCAAATTCGCAAGATTGGTTTGCATGATCTGCGCGTGGCGCTCAGTCAGGGCTGGGATGACTTCCTCGTGAAGCGCGGTGACCTTGTCTTTATCGCGTTTATCTACCCCGTGGCGGTCATGTTTGCTGTCATCTACGCTTTCCATGCCTCTCCGCTGCCGCTGGTGTTTCCCCTGTTTGCCGGTTCGGTATTGCTTGGTCCGGCATTCGCCAGTGGTTTCTATGAACTCGCGCGTCGGCGCGAGCAGGGCCTCGATACGCGCTGGCGACATTTCCTCGATGTCGTTAGAGGTCCGGCCGCGCCGACGTTGTTCGCCTTGACAATCATTGTCTTCATATTGTTCTTCCTCTGGATTATCGCTGCCGGACTCATCTATTCGGTAACGCTCGGCGCGGCGTCTCCCGAAGCTGTCAGGTCGGTGCCAGCATTCCTGAAAGCAGTTTTAACCACTGACGAAGGCTGGCTGATGATCGCGATAGGCAACCTTGTCGGCCTAGGCTTCGCGGTCCTGACTCTGGCCGTCAGCGTCGTTTCTTTCCCCATGGCGGTCGATCGCCCGGTCGGACCGGGTTTGGCGATGCGCACGTCAGTTCGCGTGGCCAGAAAAAACCCCTTCGCAATAGGAGCCTGGGGGCTGATCGTTGTCGCATTGCTGACTCTGGGCTCAATTCCGGCATTTGTAGGTCTGGCCGTGGTCCTGCCCGTGCTAGGTTACGCGACATGGCATCTCTATACACGCGCCGTGGTGCGTTAAGAGCAAATCAGGTCGCATGATGAGAGGCCTAGCCGGGGAACTTCCCTCGAAATATCATTGGGCATGTGTACCTTGGTCTGGAGCCTGTGGCGATGGAAATGGCGGCGGATTGCTAGTAAGAGTGGCAAGATAGCTTATGACTGCGGCGCGATCTTGCGGAGAGCGCATGCCAGCAAACCCCATCCTGTTGCCAGGAATGGCGCGCGCTGGGGATGCCAGATAGTCGAACAGCTTCGAATAGGACCAAATACCCGGATGGGCCGACATTGCCTTGGAATATGAGAAGCTTGGGCGGGACGCGACATCGCGGCCAACCACACCCCACAAATTGGGACCTATGCGGTCCGGGCCGCCCTGCGAAAAATCATGACAGCTGAGGCAGGCTTGCGCCTTCTGCTTGCCGGTGGCAGGATCCGCATTGGCGAGTAGCGAGCCCAGATCAGGCGGCGCTTCCGGTGTTGTTACGGCCCTCGGCTCCGCGTCCGGCGGCGCTACTTTTCCTTCTATTTCATGCTGGTAGGCCAACATCCGGTTTTTCTCCCCCGGCTTGTCCAGACTATTGGGCCAGTCACGCTGGATCGATCCGAGATCGGCGCGCGGCGGCATCTCTTCGACAGGTTTATAGGCAAGCTTGCCGGGATAGTTTACCGGCATCAACTGTTCGGAGAACCAGTTCAGGCCCCAACCCACGCCTATCGCCCCAATGACAGATACACCAGCTGTAAGCCAGCGCGACCGGTTCATAATCAGCCTCCACCGCCAAAAAAGATCATCCGGGTCCAGAATGTGTAGTCAGATTCGATCGTCATGATGCAGACAAGCACCAAAAGCACGAGCGGCGGTACCAAGATCGCATACATCAGCGACAGCCGTTCCCATGCCATATGCATGAAGATGGAAATGATGAGACCGGCCTTCAGCAACATGAAGGTGACTATCAGTGTCCAGCGGACGATGCCGTGAAAATGGAAATAATCGACCATATAGGACAGGGTGCTGAGCACGAAGAGATAGCCCCAGACCTTGAGATAGAGGCCGATCGGGTGGTGTTGGCCATTGCCATGGACCGCCGCTTTCTGTTCGACCGATGAAGTCTCCTGATCCATGTCTATCTCCTTCCCTTTTACCAGAGGTAGAAAAAGGCGAATATGAAAACCCAGACCAAGTCGACGAAATGCCAATAGAGGCCTGCGATCTCGACTGCCGAATAATCTCCCTTCCGGTCAAAATGCCCGCGCAGCACCAGTGAGGCGACGATGAGCAGCATGATGACGCCGCAGGTCACGTGCAGGCCATGAAAACCGGTGATCATGAAGAAGCTGGCGCCGAACTGCGGCGCCCCTAGGGGATTGCCCCAAGGTCTCACCCCCTCCTCGACGATAAGCTTTGTCCATTCGAAGGCTTGCATGCCGACGAAGGTCGCGCCGAACAGTGCGGTCGCCAACATCAGAGCAGCGGTTTTCTTGCGGTCGCGGCGATATCCAAAATTTACAGCCATGGCCATCGTGCCGCTGGAACTGATCAGCACGAAAGTCATGAGGGCAATGAGGACGAGCGGTATGGATTGTCCCCCGATCTCGAGAGCGAAAACCTCCGCCGTATTGGGCCAAGGCAAAGTTGCCGAGGCACGCATGGTCATGTAGGAGGTGAGAAAGCAGGAAAAGATGAAAGTGTCGCTGAGCAGGAATATCCACATCATCGCTTTGCCCCAATGGGTATGGCGGAACACTTCCTGATCTGCGGACCAGTCTGCGGCTAAGTCGCGCAGTCCCTGCGCGGCATTAACATGTTCTTCTCTCTCCAATGTCAGTTGCGACATAATGGTGTCACCCTGCGTCATGGTTTACGTCGATACGAGCAATCCGGCCAGCAGAACCCACACCAATAGAAGGAAATGCCAGTAGACAGCACATAACCGGATATTGCGAAAGGCGCGGGCGTGCTCCCCCTCAATGCCAAGCTGGCTAAAGGCGCGCGTGCTGGCAATCACGCCACCTGCCAGATGCAGGCCGTGCACGGCCGTCAGCAGATAGAAGAAGGCGGCGGCGGGATTGGCGGCCAGGTAATAGCCTTCAGCCTGAAATTGCCGCCACAGGAGCAATTGCCCAGACATGAAAGCTAGGCCAAGTACAGCGCCAGCAATGCTCATGTACAGTGCGCGACCTTTTACATGCCTGCGGGCCGCTCGTCGGGCTATCTCCCAGGCGAGGCTGCTAGCCACCAATATTGCAGTATTGATCCAGAGCAGGGGGGGCTCCGGCATCGGGAGCCAATCGTCGCCGGAGCCGTGTTCCATCGTGCCCGGCAGTCCCATACGGACGAGATACGCCGCCATTATCAGGGTGATAAGAGCGGTAGCGACCGCAATATAGACATACATACCCACTACTGCCGACTCCGGGCGATAGCTTGCTGGGTCGGAATAGCCCTCGACACCCGGCGTCTGCCAGCTCTTCTCTCTGAGACGGTCAAACAAGTTCATGACGGTGGCTCGTTCTGCGGAATGAAGTCCCGCGCGGAGCCCGGCACACTGTAATCATAGGCCCAGCGGTAGACGGTTGGCAATTTTGGTCCCCAATTGCCGTGTTTTGGCGGTGTGTCGGGCGTCTGCCATTCGAGGCTTGCCGCTCCCCACGGATTGGGATCTGCCTTGGCCCCCCGGAAATAGCTCCAAATCATGTTGAAGAAAAACAGCCCTTGGGCGAAGAAGACCACGATGGCTGCAATCGTTATCGCCTGGTTGGCATCATGTACCGAATCCGGGATGAAGGCCGTTTCTCCCAGCGCGTAGTAACGGCGTGGTACCCCCAGGATGCCTAGGTAGTGCATCGGCAGGTAAATCGCATAGACGCCTAGGAAGGTGATCCAGAAGTGGAACTTGCCAAGCGTTTCGTTCCACATCCGGCCTGTAATCTTAGGATACCAGTGATAGATCGCACCAAAGATCACCAGAATCGGCGAAACCCCCATCACCATATGGAAATGACCAACCACGAAGAGGGTGTCGGACAATGGCACGTCAACGCTGACATTGCCGAGGAACAGCCCGGTCAGCCCGCCATGGATGAAGGTGAAAATAAAACCGATGGCGAACAGCATCGGCACCCGCAGGTGGATGTCGCCGCGCCATAAGGTGAGTAGCCAGTTATAGACTTTGATTGCCGTGGGAATGGCAATGACCAGCGTCGAGGTTGCGAAGAAGAACCCGAAATAAGGGTTCATTCCGCTGACATACATATGATGCGCCCAGACAAGGAAGCTCAGCCCGCCGATGATAACGATCGCCCAGACCATCATGCGGTATCCGAAGATATTCTTGCGCGCATGAACGCTGATGAGATCGGACACAATCCCGAATGCCGGAAGTGCGACGATGTAGACCTCAGGATGACCGAAAAACCAGAACAAATGCTGGAACAGGATGGGGCTGCCGCCAACATTGTCGGTCCCCTGACCCATGGACATCATCGCCGGCATGAAGAAGCTACTACCCGCCAGATGATCCAGCAACATCATGATTGCCGCAACGAACAGCGCTGGAAAGGCCAGTAGGCCCATAATGGACGCGGTGAAGATACCCCAGACAGAAAGCGGCATGCGCATCAGCGTCATTCCCCGGGAGCGCGCTTGGAGCACGGTTGTGACATAATTCAGGCCACCCATGGTAAAGGCAATGATGAAGATGATCAGACTGGACAGCATGGTGACGATGCCCCACTGATGTCCGGGCGTTCCCGCGCTGATGGCTTGGGGCGGATAAAGTGTCCAGCCGGCGCCCGTCGGCCCGCCGGGAACGAAGAAGCCCGCGAGCAGAACCATCACTGAGAGCAAGTAGACCCAGTAGCTCAGCATATTGACATAGGGGAACACCATGTCCCTGGCCCCGACCATCAGCGGGATGAGATAGTTGCCGAACCCGCCGAGCAGCAACGCCGTCAGCAGATAGACCACCATGATCATCCCGTGCATCGAGACATATTGCAGGTAATTTTCCGGCTGAATGGCCGGAAAAGCTCCGGGGAAGCCGAGCTGAAGCCGCATCAGTATAGAAAGCACAAGCGCCACGAGCCCGACGCCAATGGCCGTCAGGCTATACTGGATGGCGATAACCTTGTGATCCTGGCTCCAGACATATTTGCCAATCCACGTCTTGGGGTGATGTAACGGCTTGAGATCGTCAGCGAGCGTAGTTGCCATCAGCGCCCCCCAAATTTGCTGGTGCTATGTGGGAATTAGCCTTGGAAAACAGGTTAGAGAGTGCTGCAGGGCTCGCCTCCGCTAACACTTGACTGAAATTTATTTGTCGGGACAGCCAGACATCAAAGTCCTTGCTTGGTTCCACAATGACTCTCCCGCGCATTTCGTGGTGACCTACGCCGCAGAGTTCAGCACAGAGAATTTCGTATTCTCCTTGCTTTGTCGGCGTCATCCAGAAATAGGTCACGATACCAGGGACTAGATCCATCTTTGCCCGGAATTCCGGCACATAAAAATCGTGCAGCACATCCTTGGAACGCAGAACCATTTTCACCGGCTTGTTGAGCGGCAGATGCAGTTCGTTAGTCTCAACCAGTAAGTCGTCCCGGCCGAAGGGGTCGAGCGGATTGAGGCCGAAGGGGTTTTCCGGCGTCATGTAACCGACCGCGGCCGTACCAAGCACCCCGTCAGGTCCCGGATAGCGGAAGGTCCATTGCCATTGCTGCCCGACAGCCTCTACAATCGTTGCGTTCTTGGGCACCGATACATACTTCCCCCAGGCGGCAAGGCCCGGCGCCAACATCCCGATGATCCCGACTGCCGTCCACAATGTCAGCCGCTTTTCCAGCGCGGCGTTCTCGGGTTCATAGCGCGCGCGATGGCCCGAGCGGTGGCGATAACGCCAGAGCGTCCAAGCCATGAACAGATTGAGAGCCACAAAAACGGAGCCGCAGATCCATAGAGTGACGTTCAGCGCCGAATCAATCGCCCCCCAATTGGAGGCGAGCGGTGTCTGCCCCCATGGGCTGAGCGAGTGGAATGCAATAGAGCCAAGCACAAGCGTGACCATGACAATCGCGACGTGCATGGTGCTCCTCCACCTGTGGTGGACGGGCCTCTGCCAATTGATTCGGCAAGTTCCGACTCGCCACGTTGAGAATAAATGATTGAACGAGTGAGTTAT
Organism: Sphingomonadaceae bacterium; assembly: GCA_041621755.1. Lineage (GTDB taxonomy): Bacteria > Pseudomonadota > Alphaproteobacteria > Sphingomonadales > Sphingomonadaceae > Sphingosinicella. Next base: position 13,735 of record JBFKAE010000049.1, read on the forward strand.
ATAACGAAAATCGGCTAGAAGAAAGGTTGGAATGGTGCTGTCATCTGAAGATGACCTCTACGCTGCAAGGGGTATCTGCGCGAGGTTCCGCGTGTTTCGTTGAAGTTGGAACCGTACAAGGCGGCGATTGAAGCGATTATATTGGTTGATCGTGGAACTCACCCCGAGCAGCGTCATACCTGCCGCCGGATATCCAATCGACCAGCTACGCAAATACAGTATGTATTTATCGCGAACCGCAGTCCTTGACGTAAGCACCCGGCGCGCCCACATGGATGTGCATGGCACTATCGTATGGAGAGTGCCAAACTGCCTTCGCACGGTGCTGGCGACCGTTTGTTAATGGCAACCGTTCGCTGCAGCCTGAAAGAGAGAACACCGCCATGACCTTCCGTCCCTTACATGATCGCGTACTCATCCGCCGGATCGAAGCCAGTGACAAATCTGCTGGCGGGATCATTATTCCCGACACCGTCAAGGAAAAGCCTCAGGAGGGTGAAGTCGTCGCCGCCGGTACGGGTACGTGCGCCGAGAATGGTACGGTCACGCCACTCGACGTCAAGGCGGGCGACAGGATATTGTTCGGCAAATGGTCGGGCACGGAGGTGAAGCTTGACGGCGAGGACCTGATCATCATGAAAGAAAGTGATGTGCTCGGCATCGTAGGCTGATTGTCTTCACGGCGACCGCAAAAATGCGTGCGTAGATTCCGCTCTCAATTTGAACTCGAATTTAAGGTCAAGAACCATGGCAGCCAAAGACGTCAGATTTTCAAGAGATGCGCGCGAAGGCATTACCCGCGGCGTCGATATTCTCGCCAATGCGGTTCGGGTGACCCTGGGTCCTAAAGGCCGCAATGTGTTGCTCAATAAGAGCTATGGCGCACCGCGTATCACCAAGGACGGTGTAACGGTCGCCAAGGATATTGAACTCAAGGACAAGTTCGAGAATATGGGCGCACAGATGGTGCGGGCGATCGCTTCAAAGACGCACGATCATGCCGGTGACGGCACGACGACGGCGACGGTTCTGGCGCAGTCGATTGTTCGCGAAGGCATGAAGTCGGTTGCAGCGGGCATGAACCCGATGGACCTGAAGCGCGGTATTGATCTTGCTGTGAGCAAGGTTGTTGCAGATCTTGCGAAGCGTTCAAAGCCAGTCAAGGGTACGGCCGAAATCGCACAGGTCGGCACGATTGCCGGCAATGGCGACAAGGAAGTCGGCGAAATGATCGCGAAAGCGATGGAGACTGTCGGCAAGGAAGGCGTCATCACCATCGAGGAAGCCAAGGGTCTCGTGTCCGAACTCGAAACCGTCGAAGGCATGCAGTTCGACCGTGGCTATCTGTCGCCATACTTCATCACCAACCCGGAGAAGATGCTCGTCGATCTGGAAAACCCATACATCCTGATCCACGAGAAGAAACTCTCGAACCTGCAAGCGATGCTGCCGATCCTCGAAGCCGTAGTGCAAAGTGGTCGTCCGCTGCTGATCATTGCAGAGGATATTGAAGGCGAAGCGCTCGCAACGCTCGTCGTCAACAAGCTGCGCGGCGGCCTCAAGGTTGCTGCGGTCAAGGCACCGGGCTTCGGCGATCGCCGTAAAGCCATGCTCGAAGACATCGCGATCCTCACCAAGGGCGAGATGATTTCCGAAGACCTCGGTATCAAGCTTGAAAACGTAACGCTTGGCATGCTTGGCAGCGCCAAGAAAGTCACGATCGACAAGGACAATACGACGATCGTCGATGGTGCTGGCAAGAAAGACCAGATCAAGGGCCGGGTCGAACAGATCCGCGCGCAGATCGAAGTCACGAGCAGCGATTACGACAAGGAAAAGCTGCAGGAGCGTCTTGCGAAGCTCGCTGGCGGTGTTGCCGTGATCAAGGTTGGCGGCGCGACCGAAGTTGAAGTGAAAGAAAAGAAAGACCGCATCGACGATGCGCTGCACGCAACACGCGCGGCCGTCGAAGAAGGCATCGTCCCTGGTGGCGGTACAGCGCTTCTTTATGCAACCAAGTCGCTCGACAAACTTGAAGGAGATAACGAAGACCAGACGCGCGGTGTTGACATCGTTCGTCGCGCACTTCAGGCGCCTGTTCGCCAGATCGCGGAAAACGCTGGCAATGACGGCGCAGTTGTCGCTGGCAAGCTGTTTGACGCAAAAGACGACAAGCTTGGCTTCAACGCACAGACCGAAAAGTACGAAGATCTCGTCAAGGCCGGTGTGGTCGACCCGACAAAGGTTGTTCGTACCGCGCTTCAGGATGCAGCATCAGTTGCTGGCCTGCTGATCACGACTGAAGCGGCCATTTCTGAAGCCCCTGATGACAAGCCTGCCGGTGGCGGCATGCCTGACATGGGTGGCATGGGCGGCATGGGCGGCATGGGCGGCTTCTAAAGCGCCTGCTTTCCAGACCATCAGGTCAACGAATCAAGGTCGGGGACGTAAGTCTCCGGCCTTTTTTCTTTCGTGTAGGCTGGCCGAAGCGCTTGGGGGCATGGCTCGAAGGTGACCGGGAGCGCGGCAAATAAAAAACGGGCCGCACCCGAAGGTGCAGCCCGCCTTTTTGAAAACTGTCTTGAAAGACGAGTTCGCTTACTCTGCAGTAACGGCTGCTTCGTCAGCAATCGCGTCAAGGCTGTCAGTCGCTGCATCTGCTGCAGCGTCCGTTGCTTCAACGGCTGCGTCCATAGCGTCATCAGCTGCTGCAACAGCTTCATCAGCTGCCAAAGCTGCGTCGTCTGCTACTGCGTCTACAGCTTCACCAGTTGCGTCCTCAGCCTTCTCGCTGCAAGCAGCCAGACCGACAGCGAGCGCGATTGCTGCAACACTCGTAATAACTTTGCGCATCGAATATTCCCCTAAAACTTTGTTGTACTGACCCCGCGCCCAATAACGAGCGCGAGCCTTATTGTCACGGAAAAGATCGGCGCTGACTAGTGATTTGGCACGGCCCATCCCATTTTTTTGACGGCTAGACGCGGTATGCAATCTTTGCATCACGAAAATTATTAATAATTATAAGTAAAATCAATAAGTTAAAATATATTCGTCGATGGGGAAACGAAATAAGTCCGAACCGGAGATGGAGAAACCGCCGCAAGTTTCCTTTCGTGCAAGACAACGAATCGTGCTGAAAAAAAGTGCGATTGCCGAACGGCTTGACGATTCGACGGATTACATGGTGGATGGCGGGGTTTCGCTCACCGGCATTTCACCCTGAGGGTGCTCTTCTGCGGTATTATCGTCTGCACTGCCTGTTGTGTCCGCCGCAGTGTCGTCAGCGCTGGTTTGTTCGTCGGAGAAAACCGGCATAAAATCGTCCTCGGGCGGATCGCCGTCATAAATGTCGGTCAGACGCTGCTGCAAATAGGCAGAGCGCACGACGGCATATTCGTCGATTGCGTTTTCCAGCAAAGGGTCCGCCGTGTCGATCAACCGCGAGCGCAAGTCGATGGCTTCAAATGCGGTCACGCCAAGCCGTTCGGTGAATGACATTTTGAGCGTCCGCTTTTGAAAAAGCCCAAACGGGTCGGTGATGGTGTCGACGACAAAACCGATGGTGTCGCGCAGCGTCGATGGGCCAAAAAATGGCAACATGACATAGGGACCAGAACCCAGTCCCCAGGCTGCCAAGGTCTGGCCGAAGTCCTCTTCCTGCTTGTGAATACCCATCTTGGTTGCCGGGTCGGCAAGACCAGCAACGCCAATTGTCGAGTTTATAAAAAAGCGATCGGCAGTGCGAACCGCCGACTTGATCTTGCCCTGAAGCAATGCGTTGAAGAACGACATGGGTTCATCGACATTGTCGAGTGCGTTTGAAATGCCAAGTCGAGCGACACCCGGCACAACGGCGCGATAGCCTTGGGTGATTGGTTTGACGGCCGCTTTGTCGAGGCCCCTGTTGAAATCGTAAATGCCCCGGTTCAGGCTTTCATACTGGTCGCGTTCGGCAACCTCTACGCCACCTGGCCGCGTCACACATGCGGAAAGCAAAAGGCCTGCAGTCAATATTGCAACACGAAATACCGGACTGGCCATAAGCTGCGCGCACCTTGTCGTTGGCGATTGGAAGGGGAGACATAATTGAACATTATCGCGGCTTCCAATGTATTTCGTTAATTGACCTCATATAAAGATATGTTTATGTCTCGTTTCATGCAGGCTGCACTCGACATATTCCGCGCTCTTGCCGATCCGACGCGGCTTCGGATTATGGCGCTTGTCCGGCGTATGGAGCTTTCCGTAGGTGAGCTTGCCGTCGTGCTTGGTCAGTCACAGCCCCGCGTTTCACGGCATGTCAGAATTCTAGCCGATGCGGATCTGATCCTGCGTCATAAAGAGGGTGCGTGGGTTTTTCTACGGGCAAACGGAAATGGTGTTGCGGCAAAGGCGCTTGATGCGCTCGATGTTCTCTTGAGCGGTGATGATGTCGGCGAGACAGATGCGCGCCGTCTTGGCGATATCCGTGCACGTCGGGTCGCGGAAATGCGCGCTTATTTTGACGCGCATGCAGACGGCTGGGATGGAATTCGGTCAATGCACGTTTCGGACGAAGAAGTTGAAAGTGCGATTCTTGATGCTTTGAAAGCGCGTCCTGTCGGCCATGTTCTTGATATTGGCACCGGCACTGGCCGCATGGTGGAACTGCTTGCACCCGGATCGCTGAGCGCGACAGGAATTGATCGCAGTCCGGACATGTTGCGTGTAGCGCGTGGCAAGCTTGAAGCAGCACAGCTTGGGCATTGCGAAGTGCGGCAAGCCGATATGTATGCGTTGCCGCAAGCTGATGGTTGTATTGATACTGTCGTGCTGCATCAGGTGCTGCATTATGCTGACGACCCTGTCTCAGTTATTCGCGAAGCGGTTCGTGTGCTTGCTCCGGGCGGGCGACTTCTGGTCATCGATTTCGCACCACACGATCATGAAATTCTGCGCACCGACTATGCGCATGCCCGGCTAGGCTTTGCCGAGGAGGCTGTGCTCGACTGGATGGAAAATGCGGGCCTAGCAGCGCGTGTCGTCAATCGTCTTCTGGGTGGTGCGCTGACGGTCAATCTCTGGCTTGGCGACATGGCCGCAACACAAAAAAGGAATGCGGCATGACACCGTCTCTTGACCTTATGGCCGATGCGCAGAATGCGCTTCGTCCGCCGCAATTTGCCGATCTTGCCGGCGATATCGAAGTGTCGTTCGAATTCTTTCCACCAAAATCGGACAAGATGGAAGAAACGCTATGGGACGCGGTGAAGGCGCTTGAGCCTTTGTCGCCGCGCTTTGTTTCCGTGACCTATGGTGCGGGCGGTTCCACGCGCGAGCGGACGCACGCAACGGTTGAGCGGATATTGAAGGAAACCACGCTGAGGCCCGCCGCGCACCTTACGTGCGTGGATGCCAGTCGCGAGGATATTGACGACGTTGTGCGCGCCTATTGGGATGCTGGCGTCCGACACATCGTCGCGCTGCGCGGCGACCCGCCGCGCGCCGGTGAAAAATTCCAGCCACGCCCCGACGGCTATGACAGCGCAGCAAGCCTTGTCGCCGGAATCAGGAAGATCGGCGATTTTGAAATCAGCGTCGCGGCCTATCCCGAAGTACACCCCGAGGCGCAGTCTCCTGCAAGTGACCTCGATAACCTCAAACGCAAACTCGATGCAGGCGCGACGCGGGCGATCACGCAGTTTTTTTTCGACCCTGAAACCTATTTCCGCTTTCGGGACAATGTCGCGGCAGCAGGGATTACGGCAGAAATCGTGCCTGGCATCCTGCCGGTGACAAATTTCGCGCAGACGCAGCGCATGGCCGAAATGTGCGGCACCGACTTGCCGGGTTGGCTCGGCCGTTTGTTTGCAGGGCTTGAAACGCACAGCGTGACGAAGCAGCTCGTCGCTGCGATCATCGCTGCTGAATTCTGTCGCAAGCTCTATGCGGGCGGCGTCAAGGAATATCACTTCTACACATTGAACCGTGCAGAGCTGAGCTTTGCCATTTGTCACTTGCTTGGAAAGCGCGCCGCATGACCGTTCGAGAAGATTTCAATGCCGCTTTGGCCGAACGCATTCTGGTGAAGGACGGGCCTTATGGGACGGCGATCCAGAACTACAAACTGGACGAAGAGGACTATCGTGGCGATCTTTCGCTGAACCATGATCAAAAGGGCAATAACGACCTTCTGAACCTGACGCGTCCCGATCTTATTCGCGAGATCGCGGACCGATATATCGCGGCGGGTGCCGATATCCTTGCAACCAACAGCTTTAACGCGACGACGATCAGTCAGGGCGATTATGGAACCGAACACCTTGTCGCCGACATCAACCGCAGCGCCGCACGGATCCTGACCGAGGCGACAAAGGACGCGCAGGCAAAGGACGGGCTGCGGCGCTTTGTCGTCGGTGCGCTTGGCCCGACGAACAAGACCCTCTCGCTATCGCCCGATGTCAACGACCCGGGCTTTCGC
>JBFKAE010000050.1:0-19997 GCA_041621755.1 Sphingomonadaceae bacterium
AAGCCGTATTAAAAAGGACATCTCCACGCTCAGTCTCGACGAGAGGCTGGCCAATTACATCATCGAAGGAAGCCGCGACGGACTCATCGCCGATTTGGATCTCAAGCTGAAGGAACTCGATCCCCTTTCGACCATCAACGGGCCGCTGATGGCGGGCATGAACGTTGTAGGCGACCTCTTCGGTGCGGGCAAGATGTTCCTGCCACAGGTGGTGAAGTCGGCACGAGACATGAAAAAGGCGGTTGCGCACCTCATCCCCTTTATCGAGGCGGAAAAGGAAGAAGGCGCGAAGGCCAAGGGCAAGATCGTCATGGCGACGGTGAAGGGCGACGTCCACGATATCGGCAAAAATATTGTCGGTGTCGTGCTGCAATGTAACAATTACGAGATCATTGACCTTGGTGTCATGGTGCCGTTTCAAACCATCCTGAAAACCGCGATTGACCAAAAGGCTGATATTATCGGGCTGTCCGGGCTGATTACGCCTTCGCTCGATGAAATGGTGACAGTCGCCGCTGAAATGGAACGCGGGAGCTTCACCATGCCCCTGATGATTGGTGGCGCGACGACAAGCCGTGTGCACACCGCGCTCAAAATCGAACCGGCCTATTCGGGGCCGACCTTGCATGTGCTTGATGCCAGCCGCGCGGTCGGCGTCGCCAGCGCCCTGATGTCCGATGACCAGCGTCCGAAGCTCGTCGCGGACACGCGCGCAGAATACGACAAAATTCGCAAGGACCGCGCGGGCAAGGGCGAAAGCAAGCTTGTCAGCCTCGATACCGCGCGAGCCAATGGTTTTACCGCCGATTTTGATGCGCATAAACCCGTGCGACCAAGCTTTACTGGTGTGCGCACGGTTGACGATGTCACGATCGATACGCTCATCCCCTATATCGATTGGACACCGTTTTTCCGAGCGTGGGAGCTTGCGGGCAATTATCCGGCGATTCTGACTGACAAGGTCGTTGGCGAGAGCGCCAGCGCGCTTTTTTCTGACGCGCAAGCGATGCTCGAAAAGATTGCTGGTGAACGTTGGCTTAGCCCGCGCGCTGTCGTCGGCTTCTGGCCGGTGCGGCGCGTCGGCGATGATATAGCGGTCTTTGTCGATGAGGATCGCACACAGGAGATTGGCCGTTTTGCGATGTTGCGTCAGCAGGTCGAAAAGCGCGAAGGCCGCCCGAATATGTGCCTTGCCGATTTTGTCTCGCCCGACGCCGACTGGCTCGGCGGCTTTACGGTGACGGCGGGCCACGGCATTGATTTGCATTCAGAGCGCTTTAAACGCGGTCATGACGATTATTCGGACATCATCCTAAAGGCGCTCGCAGACCGTCTTGCCGAAGCTTATGCCGAATATCTGCATGCGCGCGTCCGTCGCGAACTCTGGGGGTATGCAGCCGATGAAAATTTCAGCAACGAGGATCTGATCAAGGAACGCTACGCTGGCATCCGCCCGGCGCCCGGCTATCCGGCTTGTCCCGATCATACGCTGAAAACGGAACTTTTTCGCCTGCTCGACAGCACGGAGCGCACGGGCGTCACGCTGACCGAAAGTCTCGCCATGCTGCCAACGGCAAGCGTTTCAGGCTTTTATTTCGGCTACCCTGAAGCATCTTATTTCGGCGTCGCGCGCATCGGTCGTGACCAGCTCGAAGAGTACGCCACCCGTTGCGGCCTCGACGTCTCCGAAGCCGAGCGCTGGCTACGCCCCAATCTTTAGAGGTGGGCAGGACAATTTAACACCAAGTGCGCGCGGGGTGTTTCAGGCCGCCAAATTCGACATGAATTCGGCGACTGCGTTCTGTAACTTGCCCAGATCGTCGTCGACCTCGCCAAATGCATTTTCGACCTGTCCGATCTCGCTGGCGACATTTTCGGTTGTTATGCGGATGCTTGCGATGACTTCGGACATGGCGTCGGCGGACAGGGCGGTCTCGTCGACCGAACCCGTTATGGTGGTTACAGTTTCGGCCTGACTATCCATCGCGCCGCGAATGCGTTCTGCAGTCTGTTTGACGCTGTCGACGGTTTCTCGGATGGAGCCATTGGCTGTAACTGTACTTTGCGTCGCGGTCTGGATGGCGGCGATTTGCTTCGCGATATCATCGGTTGCCGCAGCCGTTTGACCGGCGAGCGATTTAACCTCCTGTGCGACGACGGCAAAACCCCGTCCAGCATCGCCGGCGCGTGCCGCTTCGATGGTCGCGTTCAGCGCCAGCAGATTCGTTTGTCCGGCAATGTCGCGGATCAGGCTGATAATCGATTCGATGGTCTGGCCGTGCTGCGCGAGCAAGTTCACAGAAGCGACGGCTTCGCCAGCTTGCTGAGTCGCTTTGTCGGCAACCACGGAGGCCGAGCCAACCTCCTGACGCGTCTCTTCGATCGCGCGGATAAGACCTGCGGCTGTTTCGGCCGCTTGACGCATTGCCATTGCCGATTGTGCGGCGGCGGCGGCGACTTCGGCGGATTGTCCGAGCATTTCCCGGACGTGGGCGGCGGCAGCGGACGATTGAACCTTGACGGCCTTACTGCGTCTGGAGGTTGCTTCCACGGCCTCAACAATCATCTTGCGGAAATGTTCGGCGTGTTTGTGGATATCTTCGATACGCTGGTTGTCGCGCAGTTTCGCGACGCGGGTCAGGACAAGGTCGACCTCGATCTGGCAAACCTTGGCAAGGGTCCGGATCAATTTGCTTAGGAGTTCGCGGTCTTCGACCTTTTGAACCAGCACGTCGAACGAAACATCATAGGCGCGCGAGAAGGCTGCAGCGGCTTCATAGGGTTCGACGCCCGAAGCAAAAATGCCATTTCCATGCAACGCCACACGTTCCATCCAGGCAAGGTCGACGGGGTCATTCAGGTTTTTGTGCGTGTAGTCGACGCTGTTCTGAATCATGATGGCAAGCTGTTCAGCCGGTAACTGCTGTTCACCACCAACGGCTCTGCCAAAGCCATCCCAAAACGCCTCTGCCATGCGCTTCGCATCGGATTCGAGGTAGGTCCAGAGCGTCGGCAGCAGGCTCCGTTCCTTTTCGTCAAAGCCATAGCTATCGAGGCGCTCGCGCCACAAGATGGTGTCTTCTATGCTGTTCATGGTAAAAAATTATGCCCCGGTTGTCTTGTGTCCCTCTTCCAAGATTTATAGGCGTTACAGGGTTAACGCTGCCCTAAAATTTTCGAATTTTGCTGGCCTCGCGAACTTGATTTAAGTGTTTTGCTAAAACAGTAATATTCAAGGGCGAGCGGATCGCGTGGTGAATTGAATCTGCGGCATTTGGTGCTTTGACGCCGATAATCAGTTGCACCTTTCGCCCGCGCCCCTAAAAAGCAGCCGACAAGATTAACGATCAAAGGATATGGCACACGTGGCAACGAGGACGAACCGACCTCTTTCTCCGCACCTTTCCATCTGGCGCTGGGGTCCTAGTATGCTTGTCTCAATCCTGCACCGGGTGACCGGCGACGGACTGGCGATTGGCGGAACAGTGCTGTTTCTCTGGTGGCTTGTCGCGGCCGCAACCGGTCCTGATGCGTATGCACTGTTTCTCGAGCACGCGGGTGCCTGGTACGGGATTACAATCCTGGTTGGTCTGACCTGGGCCGTGTTTCAGCATATGATGTCCGGCCTGCGTCACCTCGCTATGGATACGGGCTGGGGCTACGATCTTGGCACTGCAAAGACGACATCGATTCTCACCATTCTGGCTTCGCTCGCGCTGACGGCGCTGACGTGGGCCTGTATTTTGTACGCATAGGGGGCTGTCACGATGCGAGGCGGAACTGAAATTGGTCGTGTCCGCGGCCTTGGTGCAGCAAAGTCCGGCGTTCACCATTGGTGGATGCAGCGTGTATCGGCGATCAGCAATCTTGCGCTCGTCATCTGGTTCATTGTCGCGCTGCTCAGCCTGCCGGATTACAGTCATGCGACCGTCACGGCGTGGGTGAAGCAGCCGCTCGTTGCTGTGCCGCTGATGCTGTTTTCCATAAGTGTTTTTTATCACTTGCGCCTTGGCCTGCAGGTTTTGATTGAAGACTATGTTGGTGGTGGCGCCAAGGTGGCTGCGCTGCTTTTGCTGACCGCGTTTTCAATTTCCGGCGGCCTCGTCGCCGTCTTCTCTATCCTTAGAATCGCATTTGGATCGTAAATGACAAACGCATACCAGATTATCGACCACACTTATGATGCCGTTGTCGTCGGGGCGGGCGGCTCTGGCCTGCGCGCGACGATGGGGATTGCCGAGACCGGCCTCAAGACCGCGTGCATCACAAAGGTGTTTCCGACGCGCAGCCACACGGTTGCAGCGCAGGGCGGTATTGCCGCTTCGCTTGGTAATATGGGTGAAGATCACTGGACCTGGCATATGTATGACACGGTCAAGGGGTCGGACTGGCTCGGCGATCAGGATGCTATCGAATATCTATGCCGTGAAGCGCCCGCAGCCGTTTACGAGCTTGAACATTACGGTGTGCCGTTCAGCCGTACAGCAGAAGGCAAGATCTATCAGCGCCCGTTCGGTGGCATGATGCAGAATATGGGCGCGGGGCCGCCCGCACAGCGTACGTGCGCGGCCGCTGACCGTACCGGTCATGCCATGCTGCACGCGCTTTACCAGCAGTCCTTGCGCTATTCGGCTGATTTTTTCATCGAATATTTCGCACTCGACCTGATCATGGAAAATGGCGAGTGCCGCGGCGTGATCGCCATGTGCATGGAAGATGGTACCATCCATCGCTTCCGTTCGAAATCCGTCGTGCTTGCGACCGGCGGCTATGGCCGGGCCTATTTCTCTGCAACTTCGGCGCATACATGTACGGGCGATGGCGGCGGTATGGTGCTGCGCGCCGGATTGCCGCTGCAGGATATGGAGTTCGTCCAGTTCCACCCGACGGGTGTGTACGGCGCAGGCGTACTCATCACCGAAGGTGCGCGCGGCGAGGGGGGTTATCTCACCAACTCGGAAGGCGAGCGCTTTATGGAGCGTTACGCGCCAAGCGCCAAGGATCTTGCCTCGCGCGACGTGGTTTCGCGCTCTATGGCTATGGAAATCCGCGAGGGCAGGGGTGTTGGCGCCGAAAAGGACCATATTTACCTCAACCTCAACCATATCGATCCGGCGGTTCTGCATGAACGGCTGCCCGGGATCACCGAAACCGGCAAGATTTTCGCCGGTGTCGATCTGACCAAACAGGCGCTGCCCGTGGTGCCGACCGTGCATTATAATATGGGCGGGATTCCGACCAATTATCATGGTGAGGTCGTGACGCTGAAAGATGGCAACCCCGATACGGTCGTGCCGGGACTGTTCGCTGTTGGCGAGGCGGCGTGCGTATCGGTTCACGGCGCCAATCGCCTCGGCTCCAACAGCCTGATCGATCTTGTCGTCTTTGGCCGTGCGACGGGTCACCGTATTGCAGAGTTGGTCAAGGCCGGAGAAAGCCACGCGGAACTGCCAAAAGGCTCCGAAGATTTCGCGCTTGGTCGCCTTGACGGGTTCAGGAATGCCAAAGGCGGCTCGCCGACGGCTGATATCCGTCTCGACATGCAAAAAACCATGCAGGCGCATTGCGCCGTCTTCCGCACCGACGAGGTGTTGCAGGAAGGTATCGAGAAAATGGGCAAGGTACATGCCCGCATGGCTGATGTCGGCGTTACTGATCGCTCTCTGGTGTGGAATACCGATCTGATTGAAACGCTTGAGCTCGACAATCTGATGGGGCAGGCGATTTGCACGATCGAGGGCGCCGCAAACCGCAAGGAAAGCCGCGGCGCGCACATGCACGAGGATTATCCCGATCGCGATGATGCGAACTGGATGAAGCATACCGTATCATGGTTCGACGAAGGCAAGGTCAAGCTCGACTACCGCCCCGTCCATGACTACACGCTCAGCGACGAGATTGAATATATCCAGCCTAAAGCGCGGGTTTATTGATTGTCTGGATTGTAACGAAGGTTTCAGGAGACACAGGCGACTATGGCTGAATTTACACTGCCACAGAATAGCAAGATCAAAAAAGGCAAGACCTTCAAGGCGCAAGGTGCGAAGCGGGTAAAAGCGTTCGACATCTATCGCTGGTCGCCCGATGATAATCAAAATCCACGCATGGATAGCTATGAAATTGACCTCGATAATTGCGGTCCGATGGTTCTCGATGCGCTGATCAAGATCAAGAACGAAGTCGATCCGACCCTGACATTCCGCCGGTCGTGCCGCGAGGGGATTTGCGGGTCATGTTCAATGAACATTGATGGCAACAATACGCTCGCCTGTACGAAGCCGATCGAGGAGGTGAAGGGCGACGTCTCGATCACGCCACTTCCCCATATGGAAGTGGTCAAGGACCTGGTCCCCGACTTCAAGCATTTTTACGCTCAATATGCCTCGATCAAGCCGTGGCTGCAGACCGTATCGCCGACGCCATCTGGCAAAGAGCGCCTGCAGTCACCTGAACAGCGCGAAGAACTTGACGGACTTTACGAATGCATTTTGTGCGCGTGCTGTTCGACGGGTTGCCCGAGCTACTGGTGGAATTCGGACAAGTTCCTTGGGCCGGCGATCCTGTTGCAAGCCTATCGCTGGCTTGCCGACAGCCGCGATGAAATGACCGGCGAGCGCCTCGATGAGCTGGAAGATCCGTTCCGGCTTTATCGCTGTCACACCATCATGAATTGCGCGAACGTCTGTCCAAAGGGGCTTAATCCAGCCGAAGCCATCGGTGAAATCAAGAAAATGATGGTCGAACGTCAAGTTTGACGCGTGTTTATATTTTAGTTCGGTCAATACTTTAGCAACCATATTGGATTTATATTCTCGCCGACGATAGGGACCAGCCGCGCTGTTGCGGTGTTATCTGTTACCGGAGTGAGGGATGAACAGGATATGTGTTAGAGCGGCTTCGGCCGCGTTGTTGCTGGGTGTGGTTGCGCCATCGACGGGCATTGCAGCCGATTGGTCAACAGCGGTCAGAAACGAAATTTCTGCAGTGCACAGCTATCCGCGCAGCGCTCAGGTACGCGGCGATGAGGGAACAGCCAAGATACGCATATCGGTCGCGGCTGATGGCAGTATTCAGAACGTCGAATTGATCGAAGCTACGGGTTCAAAAATCCTTGACCGTGAAGCTATTCGTATCCCTTCCAAGATCGGCAAATTGCCGGTGCCACCAAGCAAGAAACCGACAGATTTGATTATTCCGATCACCTGGAAACTTTCCTGACACATATATAATGGGTGACAATGCCGGGTGAAGTGCTTTCCCTGGCATTGCACCAAACTGACAGCCACAGATCTGCCGCCATCACCTCGAATGACGAGGTCGATGGTTTTTTAATGACTGAGCCTCAATGACATCACAGGCGCGTACGTAAAAGCCTGTGATCCTGTGCGTGCGTTTGATAGCCGGCGAAAGCTCAGCATGCCGACTCTTTCAGGTGGCTCGCGTCCCGTCCTTCCGAGCATAGTCGGAGGCTGCCGTCCTTTAGGCGCTAGGGATGGTGATGCGCGAAGTGACGCTTCTATATTTCCTAGCCTGCACGTACGCGCTGCAGGAAGCTGTCCACCTCTTTGTTGAGCGTCTCTGCCTGGCGATTGAGTTCGGCTGCGGCGCTCATTGCATCGCCAGCCGCGAGGCCTGTTGCCTCGACGCTGGTCCGCACCAGATCAATATTCTTCGCAACTTCATGCGTACCATCCGATGCCTGTTGCGTGTTTCGCGCGATTTCCGATGTTGTCGAGGCTTGTTGTTCGATGGCGGACGCCACAGTGGAAGCAATATTGTTGATGCCGTCAATGGCGACGACAATATCGTCAATTGCCGTTACGGTCTCGCGGGTTACGGACTGTATCGCGCCAACGCGCTCGTTGATTGCGATGGTTGCGCTTGATGTCTGTGCGGCGAGTGTTTTGATTTCATTGGCAACGACAGCAAAACCGCGACCGGCTTCGCCAGCGCGGGCCGCCTCTATCGTGGCATTCAGTGCGAGCAGGTTGGTTTGTTCGGCGATGGTGTTGATCAGCTCCACGATCTCGCCAATCTGTTCAGCATCGGCGGACAGGCCGCCAACAATTGCGTCGGTTTTCTTTGCGCGCTCGGTGGCCTGTTGCGACATGTTGGAAGATTCCAGAACCTGGCTGGATACCTCGGAAATCGATCGTGCCATTTCATCCGATGCGTTGGCAACGAGTAGAGCATTGTGGCTTGCCTCGTCCGCAGCGGCTGCGACGTTGGTGACAAGTTCGGAGTTTTCGTTCGCGGCACTGCTCACCTGTTGAGAGGCCGCTGCAATCTGTTTTGCAGCACTGCTGACCGCACCGACAACATGCTGAACGCTGGCCTCGAAGGAATCAGCAAGCGCATTGAGGGCGGCTCGCTTTTCGTCTTCGGCGCGCTGACGTTCAGCTTCACGCTCCCGAATCTGTTCGGCCTCGCGCTCGCGCTCGCGCTGTTGCATTTCTGCGTCGGCAGCTCTGCGCTTTTCGACTTCAAGGGCGTTGTCCTTGAATACGGCGACGGCGCGCGCCATGTCGCCGACCTCGTCGTTACGGTGATCGCCCTCGATCACAGTGTCGGTGTCTCCGCGCGACAAAGCGAGCATGGCTCCCGACATACGCATAATGGGCGCGGCAATCACTTTTCGGGTGAGCAGGCCCGCAACAAGTGCAACAATCAGCCCAAAACCGGCGGCAAGCACAGTAATCAACACCGCGCCGATTGCGGAAGATTGGACGAGCACGCTGGCGGTCGACTGTTGGTCTTGCAGTTTGCCCTGCAACTCGCTGGTCAGTTTTTCGTAATTTGCACCCTTTTCGTCAATCAGCGTCGACACAGCTATATCGCGGCTTTTTGTCAGCGCCACGACTTCGTCAAATGCACCGTCGTAATCGACAAGATTGGTGATGACGCGATCAGCCTTGGCCTTGACTCCTTTGTCGTTGATCACCTCAAAAAGGCTGTTCAAAGCATCTTCGAGTTCAAGAAGTTCGTCTTTCGCGGTTTTAACGACCGCATCGGAGGGGTTTGAGAGATACTGGTTTACCGCGATCCGCATCAGCGAATATTTTTCAAGCGTCATCGCGCTACGGAACACGGCTTCGTCATTCTTCAGGGTTTTTGAATCCTGGACGATGTCGTGGAGCAATTGGCCAATTTCGGGGCCGAGCGTTTGCAGTTTGCTCTCGACAACGGTGTTTGCGCCTTTCTGGGCTGAAACAATTTTCTGGAAAAGTTTGCGGGAATCCACGCCGAGTGCTTCGATCTGGGCAAGCGTTGTACCTTCACCAATATCTTCGGCACCCGTCTTGGCGGCTGTCAATGACGTGGCTGCTGCGTCAAGGTCGGCATTCACCGCACCGATCAGTGCGTCTTGCGGACGAATGACATAATCCTTGATCCGGCTTTGGGCCTTCAGGGCAGTTGTCGAAGCGGTGGCGAGTTCCGATGTTGCATCGGACAGATTGGTCAGGTTCGAGACGCTGGTTCGTGTGATCAGCAGGGCGCCAGTGGATATGATGGCCAAGGCGATGATAGCAAGCGCAACCGCACCGTAACTCACGACAACCTTTTTGGCGATCCGCCATTGTGTGATTGTCTCGATAAGCCGCTCGAAATAGGACGAGCGCAACAATGGCTGCAGGTAACGCATATTATCCCCCAAAAACAATAGTGCACGAAATAAGCCGTGCGGGAGGAATTTAGCGTTATGACCTTTCATCATGGTTAATTTTTGTGTTGCTGTACAAGCGACCTGAAATCAAACGATAGACCTCCACGGCGCTGTAAATTGCGCGCTATTTCAGGGGGGTGCGTGGCTGGTTCGCAACGTGGGCGTATGGCTTGGTTGAGGGCGGCCTGGACACGACCAGTGGTTCGCGCTCATCCGTGGAAAAGGCGCAATGCACCCGCCGGTAAGCCGAAGGTTTTTTTAAATGTCCGGCTGAAGTGAGCAGAATCCGCAAAACCAGCATCGTGTGCAGATTCTGTCAGTGTGTGGCCTTGGGCATACAGCGCTACGGCACGTTGCAATCTTAACCAAAGCACATAGGTTTTGAATGGCAGACCAGTTTGGGCAACGAACAGGTGACGGGCCCGACTATCGGATAGGCTGACATACGCCGCCGCTGAAGGCAGTGTAACCACATCGTCGAGATGCTTGTGCGCATAGTCGAGCATCCTGAGCACGCGCGGGTCGGGCAAGGCCTGTTGATCTGCTGTCGGCAGTGACTCGATCGCTTTGCGGCCCAATAGCAGCATGTCATCCTCGCCGCCTGCGCTGAAGAAGCATTGTCGCAGCTCTTCCAGAGGGCCCGTTAGTCTATTCGTGATGTCAGCCCAGGGTCGATCGGTGAACAACGCTTTGTCTAGTGCCCGGCCTACAGAACTTTCAGGTGCGATAAACAGGAAGGCGACAGCACCGCTTGCGCGGAAATCGTGGAGCGCATCTGAGGCAACAGCCGTGACTGGCCCAGTCAGTTTCTCGCTTGCAATGCCGATTTCGAAGCTGCCCTTGAGCTGGAACGTAATCTGAATTGCGTGATGCGCGTGTGGGCGAAGTTCCGCCGACGCCTGCTCGCCCTCCAGCATCCAAAGGCTTGCGCCTTCCCAGATAACGATCCGCCCTCGACCAACGACAGACATGATCTCTAACCCCACACTGCAAAGGCGGTGCGATCAAGCCCGAAAACAGGCAATCGAACTTAGCCGCTATGTTCAATCATGCGTACGATTCACATCGTATCATACTAACTCCACCAACCGAACCAAAGGCGTTCACCAATGACCGAAAAATGCAAATGTAACCCATGTAACTGCGCTCCTGTTTGCAAGTGCGCCACTCCGCCCAAGGCCTGTAATTGTGGCCCGTCGTGCAAATGCGGCGCTGCCTGCAGCTGCGCGAACTGACCAAGGCGCGGCGGAGCATTTTCCATCCTCGGTGTCGGTGCCTAGCCCGCCACCACGGGGCCGAACGCTGCGCCGCGTCGGACTTCTGCTAATCGCGAACGGACGTAAACGCGCATCATTCCAAACGAATTGCAGGCGCCCATTTGTGCTTTTAGCCTTTGGTATCATGGGCATAGCCTTGGATTGCGTCGCGCCTATAGCCTGTTTGGGCTGCATGCGAGGAACGCAAATGGCGGACACGGAGTCCGTATAACAAGCATTATAACTTATTGTAATATAATATATTATATAGATATAAATTTATTACACCCACATAACTTCCCACACTTAAGGCGCGTGACCGTCTTTTTACGGTGCACGCAGCATCCTTGAAGTATGGATTTTATATCAGCCGTTCCACGTTGCCTAGCTACGCCTGCGTACCAACGAGCCCGTGTTGCGCACCGCGTGGGTGATTTGGGCCGACTCGCCGTACTGTGGTAAGAGCTCCGCAGTCTTGAGGGGAGGATTATTCATGCCGAAGACAAATGCCCCACTTTCCCTACGACATGCCCGTGAGGAAGTCATCTTGGAGCTGAGTGCGCTGACGCCCGAAGTTGCCGACTACCATCGAAGGCGCGCCAAAAATTATATGCGGGAAGCCATCCGAGGCCTCAAGCGCGAGCCCGAACGGGGTTATGACTGGGCATTGCTTCGCCAGCCTCATTAATCGAAGCGCAGCTCAAATCCATGAGCACCAAGGCCTCATTATTCTACGGTCTGGTCGGAAGCATCGATAGTGTTTGTGCGCTGGCACTGAAAACACGGGTGAGGATGTCATGACTATCGAAGTAGTGGCAACTAAGAATGGCCCTTATCTCCTCAGCGGCGATCTAAGCCAACTCGAGCTCCGTGATGGCAATGGCAATCTTTACGACCTTGCTGACAAAAGGCGAGTTTTCCTCTGTCGCTGCGGAGCCTCGACAACGAAACCATTTTGTGACGGCCGTCATTCAAAGATTGGCTTTGAAGCGGCGGAAGCGGCGGTGAACTCATAGCTACATACCTACGTTGACCAAGTTTCGCGCGCGCGTGAAAAGCTGGATTAGCGATAAGAGCGGGGAATCCGGTCGGTTTCCAACAATGTTAAGCACGGGAATTGTGACACCCCCTATCCCAGTGGCGCCAGATTGACCCGACTTTGGCGTTCACACTGGTCATTGAGACACGCCCTTTTCTGCTAGGGAAACGGTGGGGGAACTCTATGGTCTCTCTGAGCATTCTCAGCTTCTCGTGGGTGACATTATCGGACAGTCGCTTGGGCATTACGGGCCGCGATGCCTTGCGCTTCACCATATACAACGCCGTGCGGTCAAGCGAGACGCGAAAGGTCGTCTGAACCGAGGTCGCCTTGTCCAAGTCGATCTGGACAATCCCCGGCGTGCGCATGTTCCTGTTCTTCGCCGACAGGCACCGCCATGCGTGGCGACCAACACTCGACTTGGCGAAGATCGACCTGGGTTCCGGCAAACGTGTCCTGGTTAAGGGGGGTAGGCTCGACCTGCGACGCGCATTCCTCGTCAATCTCATCAGCCACAATCGCCCGATGGCCGAAGCGCACGCTCCGACCCGCAAGCCGCTGACCGAACAATTCAAGCGCGGTGAACCGGATTGGGGGCTTCTCGACATTCCCGAGGCAAAGCACTTGCCAGCATTTCTTTGGAAACAGCGGAATCTGGAGAAGATGGAGCCTGGGAAACGACTGGAACTGACCAAGGCGCTGGAAAGGACACTTCTGACCTAACCAGACAGCGAATTTTCGATCGACCCCACTCAAACTCTTGTCACACAATATGTTCATTGCATTTAGCAATGAACTTTCGTGGATATTGTTATCAATCAGATAAGCACTCTAGCATATTAGGACGATAGCCTTTCCTAGCCTCGGCATTCCTCCCTTCGCCCCGTTACGCACGAACGCACGCATATCAATTAGCAAGTCAGGTTCGCGCAGGTTTGACACATGATTTCGGAACCTTGTCGTTCAAACGCGTCGGCGTTGTCCCTAACGGTCGCAGCGTCGGCTCCACAACTCGGAGCAACTGCACGAGACTCCCGAGCGAAGACTTTGAGTGCCCTGCCGCTGGCGCAAAGGCCCGCAGAGCTTGCGGCTTCCGCCTTAGCCATCAACTGTTTTAGTTGCGGTAGGCACGATCCTCCACTCGATTGCGATGACGAATATTGCGAACCCCCTCCTTGGCCGGTAGAATTCAAGGTTGGCGCATTTACCCCGGGCACTTGGAAACCAAAAGTGGGAGACGAAATTTTTCGGTTTAGGTTTTCGATTGCAAGCCTGTGAGCTTCGTCCGCGCGTCGATCTTCTTCTGCCCATTGGGATCGCCGCTGCCCTTCCAACTCGGACCACCGCCCCCAATATCTGCTTGTACTCCCCAGAATGCGATTGAACTCCGCAGCATCGCAGCGAGACATGGATCCGCCTTGGCCAGGCAGTGCCAAATTTTCAGATATGAGCTTAGTTCCAGACGTGATATGCCGCATCCTCGTCGATATGCTGTCCCCATTGGTAAAAACAGTGGTCTGCTCAACAATCATCGAACGCTTTAGACTATCAACGCCCGATATTTTTCGAGTGGTCCGCAACCAATTTGGAGCAGTTCTGCTAACAATGTCCCCCGTTGAAACGATTTCAATATCTTGCTGACCAAAGAGAAACGCTACCCCATAAGAATCAGGTTGCTGGAATCCCTCAGCCGCTAGCCGATGTGCTATGTCGCTTTTAAGATCGGATCGGGGTAAGGTTGCGCACCAAAATCCCTCAAGTGGAGCAGCTTTGGTTTCCGATGTGCTTGCAGGCGCAGAATACAGGAGGGCTGATGGTTCTGTGGCAGCTCGCCTTGCCTCTAACTCTGCAACGAAGCTAGCAAGCGAATGGCGCTGAGCAGGGGGAATCTGACGACTTTCCACCAATTGCACCAACACATAGCCATTACCGGACCTGAGGGGGCCGTATATCTTTCCCGGCCTTTCGTCGTTCATTATCGCCGCCGAATATGCCTGTGGTAACTGAAGTGGATGCACCCAACCCATCTGGCCGCCATTCACGGCGCTTGGTGCGTCAGAAAACTGCCTCGCCAAAGCCGTAAACGACGCGCCCTCACCCAACATCAGCAGCAGCCGATCGACTTGCGCCTTGGCGCCCCTTTCATCGCCATTCTTGGCGGCGATAAATATCTCCGAAAGGCGATATTCCCTTACACTTTTAACGATCTGCCGATCGCCAATGCTTCGCTGGGGCGATTCGACGCCGCAAAGAAAAATGGTGCGCACGCCTGTTTCGGCGGATCCATAAAGGGGCGTCGAGCTGCCTACCTCAAGCTTCGACACCACAGATTGAAGCCCAGAAGGTAGGTCCCCAATGCTTAGATTATCATTGCGCACGAACGTGCCACCGAATTTCTGGGCTAATTGCTGAGCGGCGTCACATCCTCGCGTATTCTGAACGGCCTCCGAGAATTGCCGTATGATTTCCGATGATTTAGCTTCCCCGACATTTTCTGGTATGGTGATTGACACCTGTGCAATCGATCGCAGCTCTGGATCATCAGTATTATGCGTATTTTGCGTTTGCGCGGCATAACTGGTGGTCATGAACAGAGGTAGAGCGGCCAAGAGCATGCGAGACTTCAAAACCACGACACACCTCCCAGCTCATAGCAAGTTACGCCAGAATTCATGATCGATTTGCCCCTGATTAGACCTATTCGCACCGCCACCTATTCCCACCGAAGTGGCGGGGATAGGCAGGATAAACGCAGGCGTAATATTCAATGTCGCCCTTGTGCTGCGGTGAGGACTGGCTGCCATACGGGGCGACAATCTCCATACCTGTGGTACCTGTCGAAGTGTAATAAAGGCCTACGTTCAGGCGCTCGCCACACCCGTTTTTGGCGAAGATCGAGAGCGAATTCGAGTCACGCTCGAGCGATATGCAGGAAGAACGAGAGGTCATGTCGCGCTTGCTATCGGAATATTGGGCTTCCACAGGAGAAACGAAAACAATCAAAGCCGCCAGGGCTGATGATGGAACGAGCCTACGAATTTGCATTTTCATCTCCTCGAATGAGGTTTGACGAATCATTATGCAGTTACCAGAAAATCGTCGTAATTCATACACGCCACCTCAACTGTATACTGCCAGAGCAAGTTCGAACGACGTCACCCGAAATTTCAAAGAATATATTCGCAATCGACTCCATGGGTGAAGCAAGATAGGCTGATTTAGACCCAAAAGAAGGTGCGAGGCTTCGGGGCGCGTGATGTCGATGTACTTGACGAAGTTTGGATATCGCCAGCAGTCACGCTTAGTTATCCGCCAATGTGGCGCAGGGAATTATGTCACCCCCTAAAAAGGCCCGCCACCAGAGCAATAGCTATAGCTCGCGCACGCGCGTAGTGTTTAGGTCGCGCGCGCGTATTGGGTACAAAAAAGAAGCGACCTTGGCTTCAGCCGTGCCGCGGCTGGTGCAATAGGTTGGGCGAACAGCATCGAGATATTTTTAACCTAATTGGACCTGCTTTCTACGCATTCCCCTTGACAATGTGCCTATATCCTGAGGGTTATTAAGGTTGTTATCCTCCCACCTTGCCCCGAATTAGCTGAGGAACGTGCTGTGAGACAAATCTTTGTAGCTTTGACGTTAATGGCAGGCATGGCCGTCTCAGGCTGCGTGGCAGTGGCCGCCGGTGCAGCTGCTGGGGCCACCGCAGTAGCGTGCACTGAAAAGGAAATTGACTGCCCAGTTGACTGAATACGTTCGCTTTTGGGTCGTTAGCGGTCATTGGCGGAGTTTGCCAATAGCTCGCGACTATAGCTTAAGCTCGCGCGCCCGCGCGTAATCGTCCGATTGCCGCTTTACCGACCTTGCGCCGCCCGCCCAATATTCTGTGTCCAGCCCGCCCGCTTGCCGATAATCCGCCCGCCTTCACCCGAACGGGGCAACCCCAACACCTCGCCGGTCACATTGCTCGCGCCCTTCATCAGATAGGACAGAACCGCAGCCATGTTGTTTCTGTGTTGCAAACAGTCGGTGTTCGCGCTCGCCAATGTGCCGCCAATGACTTTGACCCGGCTCACCCGGTTGCGATAGCGCCCGCCCGCCGCGACTATCCAGCGCCGCGTCCGATTGCGCAGTGTGACACCGGCCGTGACATGCAACAGGATATGGACGTGACAGCCTTTGCCGTCGCCATTCTCGCGCGCCCATATTGCCGCCAGCCTGCCACCCGCGCGGCGAATATGCGCCGAAGCCAGCCGCAACAGGCGACCGACAAACGCAGCGCCGTCCTGATCGGCAATGCCCGCCCGCTCGTAATGCACAGTCCAGTGACGATTGAAGGGTAAGCCAATCGACAAGGCATATGTCGCCGCCGCTACCATGTCGTGACATTGCCGCTCGCTCAAGTTCAGGCTTGTTCGGTCATGGCGATTGCGCGCGCCGCCCCAGCCATTTGCAGGCGGGTCAGGCGTATCGAGGTTGCAACTCGGAGTAATAGTATAGTTAGCAAGTGCCGTGCCACTTTGGTCGGCATCCCGCTTTTCCACCGTTATTAAACGGGTGGCGTGGGCGCGCTCGCGCTTTTGAATTGCCATTGCGTGCAAGTTTCAAGATGAACAGGCAAGGGGAGCGACCAGCCCGTGCCAGCCGCCCCTCTTGCTGTTACCTCACCGCTTCGCGTTGGGCAGCATAGTCCGCCAACGCTTCGGCAAATTCCGCTACCTTGTCGCACGGCATGGTTACACCCTTGCCGGTCGGTGTCGTACCATCGCCAGCCCAAAGCCGCAGCTCAAAAAAGCGACTGCCTTTGAATTCGCGCTCGCCTGCCACCAAAAGCCCTTCGCGCTTGGCGAGAGTCCAGACTGGCGGGCCGGTGAAACCGTCTGGCAAACTCATGGTTTGACCCGGTGGATCGTCACCGCCTCCATAGCTGTTTCGCCCTGTTGAAACAGCGTGCCAGGTGTCATCAAGCGATAGCGCGCATGGCGACATTCTCCCTCGCGCTCTGTATCAATCACAAGCCCGTCGCGACGTAGTGCGTGGATCGTGCCGCCTAGCCGCGTATGCCAAGGCAAGGTGTCCCATTGCGTCACGCCATCGCGGCCGGTGGCAAGCATCATGAGCACACGGCCTTTTTTGCCCCTATAAGCCCATTTGCGGCCATCTTTGTCGCGAAAGGTCATCAGGGGCCATTGTGGGCGCTTTCGACTCAGGCGGGCCTCTGAGCGCGTTTTGTGACCATACTCCTTTGGAGGCTTCGGTCGTGCCACCAAAGCGGGCTTGTCAGTGCCCCTGCCTATCTTGTATGTTGACGCCGCAGCATACCCCAAGGTGCAATCAAGGTTCCCGGTCGTTGGCGCGACCGGGGCCTTTATTCTTTCGGGGCCGCTCATAATGCTTCCCCCTCTTTGACCGGCAAATCATTCGCCCATGCATCTGCATCGGCGCGGGCGATGCGCGTTGCATGTCCAAATTTGCGCAGCCTCAAACGTCCGGCAGCGGCCTCACGATAGAAACTTGTTCTGCCGATACTGTAGCGGCGGAGAAATTCCGCCACGGTCATCAATTCTATGGGGTCCATTTTCATATTCCCTGCCCGAATGCGTCGGTGCCACGACCGTCGGCGTATGCCGAGGCAGGGCTATGAATACAGACGGTTGGACCGCCTGTCGGGTAACTTGGGTTTTTTGGGTTATTTACCGTTTAGAGCGCGTAATGCCCCCACTATCATACGTGCTTTCGGCTTGAGTGTATCGTCACTAGGGATAGGTAGCCTGCGTTTCTCAAAGGAGGTTCGTAAAGCGCCAACAATTTGCGCTTGCACTCCGCGCGCATTTACATCCTCGAATTCCAAATCAGAATAAAGCATGGCAGCAACGTCGGCAAATGCGGCTTCCCAATCATAAGTGGTCGAACGTGCACGGGCAGTTACGTCACTTGAGGCTGTAGATGCTGGCTGCGCGATTCCGGGATAAAAAATATCCAACTGCTCCCTATCAATCATTACTCCAGCACCATGTGCAAATGAACAACTGTAAGTTGTTCTATTTTCTGCATCAGTCGACTCTCGAACTCCCAAACTCAGAAACTCGCCCCGCTGCCAATCTGCTGAAATCCAATCCGGATAAGTACGATGCCACTCGCCATGATCAATGGCGTCAAAATCTTTGTTCCAAAAACCTCGGTAAATTTCGACATCATCGCCAAAATACTCAGATGGATACTTTTCATCAATAATAGTGGGGCTCACATCCAAATTTCTCAAAACATATTCTAGATTGAACCGGCTTTCATCGCATTCAACTAAATCAGCATTGCAAGCCCATAGGTCCCCATCAGCATTGTGCCAGCGTTTTGCTCTCGCTTCCACAATGCCCCTAGATAAAAGCTTGACCAACTCGCTACGAGGATTCTGCATTTGGTCAAAAGTGCCAATATGTTCAACCGCTTCATTTACACTCAGAAAATGAGAATAATTCATGCGAAGCGAACAACATTGTTACTTGCAGCCCCCTCGCAATACTCTCCCCAAGCCACCATAAGCTGCCTCCGCTTTTCGAGTAGATTCCCGCGTCGATACGCCGCCTCGGTTTTGTCTGCGATAACATGCGCCAGCGCCGCTTCGGCAATCTCGCCGGGAAAGTTTGTTTCTTCGGATACCCAATCGCGAAACGTGGACCGGAAGCCATGCGCGGTAACAGGCAATTCCATGTCACGCAGCACCTTGGTCAAGGTCATGTCAGATAACGGCTTGCCGCGCTGCTGGCCGGGGAAAACCAAATCGCTGTCGCCCCGCCGATGCTGTTTCATTCGGTCAAATAGCGCCAGCGCCGCTTCTGAGAGCGGTACGATGTGTTCGCGCCCCGCCTTCATTCGCTTCGCTGGGATAGTCCAGAGAGCGCCTTCTAGGTCCAGTTCATCCCAAGTCGCCAGCCGCACCTCGCCGGAACGTGCCGCCGTCAGAATAACGGCTTCCAGAGCCAGCCGCCCCATGCTTTCCCTTGAACGCAACTCTGCCATGAATGCCGGGAGTTCAGCATAGGGAAGCGCCTTGTGATGCTTCACCTTCTCGCGCTGCTTTGGGAGCGCCTTGTCGATAACGGGCATGGGAAGCGCGCCGTCGCGGTATCCTTTGGCAACGGCCCAATCAATTACCGTGTTGATGCGTTGGCGTACACGTCGCGCCGTTTCAGGTTTTTGGAGCCATATTGCCCCCAGTGCATCGCGAACCGCCGGTGCATCGACTTGCGCCACTGAAACGTCACCAAAGGCGGGGAACGCATATGTATCGAGCGTTGCCAGCCATTGCGCGCGATGCTTTGAGTTCTTCCAGCCCCGCTTGTGCTCGGCATGTACCATTGCCGCCGCTTCGCGAAATGTCGGTATGCCTGCCGCTTTGCGCCGTTCAGCGACCGGATCGACGCCGGATTCAACCTGAGCGCGAACAATCCCTGCACGCTCGCGCGCCAGCTTCAATGAAACCTTGCTCGCGCCACCCAAACCGATGTCGCGCCGCCGTCCATCTTTTTGGATTCTTACAATCCAACTTCGCCCGCCGCGTCGGTCTACGTTCAGGAACAACCCGTCACCATCACCATAGCGCCCCGGCTTGGTTGCCGCCTTCACCGCCGTCGCTGTCAGCTTCCCCATGCCCGCTACCCCCACACTTCCTACCACACATTATCGCGGCTTGTGGCGAATCGCAAGGAATAGATGAGAACAGGAAAGCAGCCTTTTTCCTTATGTTATCTGGGGTTTGTGGGCTAGTTGGGAATGGCTGAGAATAGGCAAATGGCGGACACGGAGGGATTCGAACCCTCGGTACGGGTTAACCCCGTACGGCGGTTTAGCAAACCGCTGGTTTCAGCCACTCACCCACGTGTCCGCGCGGCGCTGAGTGGGCGCTATAGCGAAGCGTGAGCACGGGTTCAACACGTGTTACGGGTCGAGCCTCATTTATTCTCGGGGCGCATGTGTCGATCAAGCTCCGGCGCGTCGATGCGCTTCAATTCTTCGACGATCAGTTTGACGTCCTGAGCGCGG
>JBFKAE010000051.1:0-19446 GCA_041621755.1 Sphingomonadaceae bacterium
AACTTGGGACGATGCGCGTCACCGAACAAATCGATGCACTTCGGACGTTGCGCACCGACCCTTACCAATATCTGATCGCACCACGCCTCATCGCATCGACGCTGGTTTTGCCAGTGCTGGTGCTGGTGGCAAACGTCATCGGCGTGCTCGGCGGCTATGCCATCGCGACGCAGCGCCTCGGTTTTAACGGCGCGGGATATCTTGCAACCACGGACCAGTTTCTTGAATGGGACGACGTCGCGTCGAGCCTTGTCAAAGCTGGCGTGTTCGGTTTCATCATAGCGATGATGGGCTGCTATCATGGCTTCCATTCCGGCGGCGGCGCGGCCGGTGTCGGTCGCTCGACAACGAATGCCGTGGTCAGCGCCTTTGTGCTGATCCTGCTCGCCAACCTGATCATCACCGTATTGGTCTTTGGCACATGAGCGGATCGATCAGCCTTACGGGCGTCAAAAAGGCGTTTGGAACCAATATCGTCCTCAACGGCATCGACCTTGACGTCGCAGCCGGAGAATCGCTTGTCGTCATTGGTGGGTCGGGAACCGGCAAGTCGGTCATGCTCAAATGCGTGCTTGGCTTGATGGGGATCGATGCAGGTACAATTTCGATAGACGGCGTCGCAATGGACAGCGTGAACGCAAATGAGCGCGCCCGGCTGCGCAGTCGCATCGGCATGTTGTTTCAAGGCGGCGCGCTATTTGATTCCTTAAGCGTCTGGCGCAACATCACCTTTGCATTGACGCAAGGCCGTGCGCGCAACGCCAAGGCAATGCGTACACTTGCGCTCGAAATGCTGGAAAAAGTTGGATTGGAAGCCGCAGTTGCCGACCTGCGGCCATCCGAGCTGTCGGGCGGTATGCAAAAGCGCGTCGCACTTGCCCGCGCAATTGCCGCCAGACCCGAGATTATCTTTTTTGACGAGCCGACAACGGGCCTCGACCCGATCCGCGCCGATACGATCAACCGGCTGATCCGCGCGCTTGTCACCGACCTTGGCGTGACCGCCGTCACCATCACACATGATATGGCCAGCGCCCGCCATATTGCCGACCGCGTGGCGATGCTGAACGAGGGACGGATCATATGGCAGGGCAGCGTCGATTCGCTCGACACGAGTGGCGATGACTATGTCGACCGCTTCGTTCGCGGCAGGGCGGCCTAGCCTGACTACTGGCGACAGCGGACTGAAGCGCCTATATCCACCGCGATGAATGAACCGCTTTATAACACCACGATCCTGCGCCTTGCCGCATCGATCCCGCATCAGACGCGCCTTGCCGCACCACAGGCGAGCGCGCGGAAAGTTTCGCCGGTGTGCGGCAGTCGGGTGACCGCAGATGTCGTCCTCGGCGAGAACGGTCGCATCGCAGAATTTGGTCAGGAGGTCCGCGCCTGCGCGCTTGGACAGGCTTCGGCCTCGGTGCTTGGTAGCGGGGTTATTGGCAAGGACGCTGCCGCGTTGCGTCGTGCGCACACGGCGCTTGCGGCTTTTTTAAAGGGCGATGGCAATGTCCCTCCGGACTGGCCGGGGCTGGCCGTATTTACACCGGCGCAAGCGCACAAGGCGCGCCATGCCTCGATCCTGCTGGCCTTCGATGCGGCGGCGAGCGCTGCGGAAGATGCAGGGCGGCAGGGGCATGTTGAGGTCCCTCAGCGCCGCGCGGAAGAATAGGGTCGCGCTCCTTAGATCCAGCGGCGGACTTCGTTTTTGTAACTGAGATAGTCCTCGCCAAATTTTGCTTCGAGATATTTTTCCTCGCGCGCGATGACCGTCGTCTGGATAATGATAATGACGACGGGCAGCAGCATCAGCGCCGCAAGACTGTCAAAGAAGAGCGCAACGCCAGCAAAGATCAACGCCATACCAAGGTACATCGGATTGCGCGTGACGCGATAGACGCCATCCCTGACAATGCCTGTCGCAGGCTTCCAAGGCTCAAGATTATTCCCGATACGTTTAAAGAGGCCAATGGCAGACAGAATAACGGCGATGCCAATCAACCCGATCATCACACCAACAACGCCACCTGTCACGGGATCAAGCCCAATACCGGGTTTGCCGATAAAGCGACCAACAACAAAGCCGATGAGCAATATCCCGATATAGACGAACGGTGGTGGAAACCTTACCTGTGCGCTATCATCGTCAACGTCCATGAGTAGGCGCTCCATCATATGAATGTCTTCTCCAAGTGGTACATTGTGTCTCCGCCAGCGACAAGGCGGCGATGATGACTGTCGCTGCGCATGATTCAATGCTCTTGCGCGATGCAGTCGTGTACCTGGCCGCCGCCGTTGCAATCGTACCGCTTTTCTACCGGCTGAAACTTGGCGCTGTGCTTGGCTATCTGGTGGCGGGCATGCTGATCGGCCCGCAATTATTGGGGCTGGTCGACGACCCACAGGCAGCGCTGTCGTTCAGCGAATTCGGCATCGTTTTGCTGCTGTTCGTTATCGGACTCGAACTGCGTCCGCAGCGGCTTTGGGATCTTCGCAAGGACATTTTTGGAATGGGCGCAGCGCAGGTCGTGCTCTGCGGTCTCGCGCTGACGATGTTTCTCTATAGCGTAACAGGTCTGAGCTGGCAGGCAGCGCTGGTCGTGGGACTGCCACTCGCGCTCTCTTCAACCGCGCTCGTTGTACAAATTCTGCAGGAGCGCGGGATTTTCAATACCGGCCTTGGCGAACGCAGCTTTGCGGTCCTGTTGTTTCAGGATCTGTCGATCGTACCGATGATAACGATTGTCGCGGCCTTGTCGCGCTTGCCAGCCGACCCGCAGGCGACAGGCGGCTGGATGCTCGCACTTTACAGCGTCGGCGCGATTATCGGACTGGTGATTGTTGGCCGCTTCGTGCTCAATCCGCTTTTTCGTATGATTGGCCAGATCGGCGCCCGCGAGGCGTTCGTAGTCGCAGCACTGTTTACCGTCTGCGCGTCTGCTCTGCTCATGGCGTCACTGGGCCTGTCGATGGCGCTTGGTGCATTTATAGCGGGTGTCATGCTCGCCGATTCACCCTACCGACACGAAGTTGAAGCCGACATCGAACCTTTCCGCGGGCTGCTGCTTGGTCTGTTCTTCATCGCCGTCGGCATGACCCTCGACCTCAGCGTGCTGACGCGGCGATGGGATGAAGTGCTGCTGATCGTCGCCGGGTTGATGGCAATCAAGATCCTGATCATCGCGGGTCTGGCCCGTTGGCGGGGTGTACCGATGGCACGCGCATTATGGACGGGCCTGTTGCTGAGTCAGGGTGGCGAGTTCGGTTTTGTGCTGTTCGGCGCTGCGGAGACCGGATTGCTGCTCGCCCCTGCGGCCCGTGACCTGTTTTCTGCCGTCGTTACGGTGTCAATGACGCTGACGCCGCTACTCATTGTAATCGTCGATCGTCTTGCAAGGACAAGCGAACGCGTTCCCGAGCTTGAAGGGCCAGAAAGCGCGGAGAATACCCCCGCGATCGTCATCGGATTTGGCCGCTTTGGGCAGACGGTTGCGCAGATGCTGCACGCGCGCGGCGTTCCGGTGACGCTGATCGACAAAAAACCGCGGCAGATCGAACTGTCCGGACAATTTGGCAACAAGGTTTATTACGGTGACGGCACGCGTATCGATGTGCTGCGCATGGCCGGCGCACAGGACGCGCGGTTGCTCATCTACTGCACCGATGGCACCGTGCTCAATTCCGGGTCGCTGGCGCCGATCAGGCGTGCCTTTCCGCATCTGAAAATTCTGGCCCGCGCCTTTGACCGGCGGCATCTGATGGCATTGAAAGAAAAAGATTGCGACGTCATCATACGCGAAGTTTTTGACAGCGCAGTGAGAATGGGACGCGAGGCACTGGCAGCGGCGGGCGTATCCGATGCGCATATCGACATGATCGAAGACGAATATCGTCGTCGCGATGCCGAACGGCTTGCCGTCCAGTTTGCAAGCGGCGATCTGAAGTCGGGTATGGACATGGCGTTCCGGCCCGGCACGCCCCTGATCAGCGACACACTTGGCGAAATTCCTTACACCCTCCCCAGTGAAACGGAAAATTGACGATGGCGCGAAAGATCACCCGATCATCTTCGCCCTATGAAGGCGAAATCGGTTTCGCGCGGGCGGTGCGCGTTGGAGAGCGTATCCTTGTGTCAGGCACCGCTGCTGTTGAACCTGATGGTAGCTCGACGCCTGGCGATGCCGGGGCACAGGCACGGCGATGCCTCCACATTATCATTGATGCGATTGAACAGCTTGGCGGCTGCGCACGGAACATAGTGCGCACTCGCATGTTTCTGATTGATGCTGCGGATGCTAAAGCTGTCGGGCGCGCGCACGGCGAAATTTTCGGTGACGTACGACCCGCTGCGACCATGGTCATCGTCGCGGGTTTGCTACGCCCCGAATGGCGCGTCGAAATCGAAGCCGAAGCCATAGTCGAAGACGATCAAGGACGATGATTTCCGAAACTTCTGAAAGGACACCCTTATGACGGCACGCACGTTCATCATCATTCTTGCAGCATTTTTCGGGCTTTCCGGCGTCGCAATGGCCGCCATCGGTGCGCATGTTGCTGGTGGAGCGATCGTCGGGACGGCTGCGACGATGCAGCTTATTCACGCGCTTGCCGCACTGGCCACGGTCAGCCTTTTCCACGGACGTCGGGGCGAAATTGCCGCCAGCGTCTTCTTGATTGGAATTTTGCTTTTTGCAGGTGGACTGTATTCGAGCGCGCTTGGTGGAGTCGGCCTCGGCCCCGCGGCACCGACCGGCGGCATTTTGCTTATGGTCGGCTGGGGGTTGTTGGGCGTTGCTGCATATCGCAAGGCATCTGGCTGACGTCTATTCGCGGAAGCTCGGATCAATCCTGTCGAGCTTGCGAAGCAGGGCTGGCCAAACGAGCATCCGGCTGGCGGCCTGCGTGGTCTGAGAGTTCGTCTGCTCCTTCACCTTTTCGGGAGCGCCTTGCGGTGGCGGGTTAAGGTGATCCAGGCCAGCCGACAACATGTGAACCTGCGCCTCGCACGCACGCTCGAGAAAATACATGCGCAGGAATGCGTCAGCTATGGCCTCCCCCACGGTCAGTGTGCCGTGGTTGCGCAGGATCATCACGTGCTTGTCACCGAGGTCCTTGACCAGTCTTTCACGTTCGCCCAGCTCCGTGGCGATACCTTCATAGTCGTGATAAGCAACGGAACTGCCTGCGATCATCGCAGTTTGCGTGTGCGGCAAGAGACCGAATTCCATCGCACTGACCGCTTGCCCATGCGGTGTATGAAGGTGCAGTACCGCATGTGCGTCCTCGCGCGCCATGTGTATTGCCGAGTGGATGACGAAACCGGCCGGATTGGTCAGATAGGGTGTTGCCGTCACCGGATTGCCATCGATGTCAATCTTGACGAGGCTCGACGCGGTCATCTCTTCAAACATCAGATTATAGGGGTTGATGAGAAAGTGATGCTCTGGCCCAGGGATGCGCGCCGAGATGTGCGTAAAGACAATATCGTCCCAGCCGTAAAGCGCGACCAGTCGATAGGCCGCGGCAAGATCAACGCGGATATTCCATTCCTCGGGCGAAACCTGACTGCGGATGTCGGCATGCGTGGCCATCGCGAGTCTCCAATTTGTTGATACCTCACCAGTTTGCCTTATGCGTGGCCTTTTGCAAAGCTAGCGGAACTCAGCGGGTCTTGCGGTAGAAGCCGGCAAGTTTTTCGGGGGGCAATTTGAGCATCCAGCCGATAACCATCATCTGGTTGACGAGCGTGGTCCAGAAAAACCCGCGCTGCGTCCAGCGGCGCGCCGAGGTTGTAACGCGCGATTTTGCAAGAGCGATGCGACCAAGACGGCGCGAGCGGCGAACGATGTCAAAATCTTCCATGATCGGCAGAGCGCGGTAGCCGCCGAGTTTGTTGAAGGTTTCGCGCCGCAGGAACAATGCCTGATCACCATAAGGCAGGCCGAGCCAGCGGCTGCGCAGATTGCTGCCCCATTCGACGATGCGTGCATGCCTCTGACCATGATCAATGCCAAGCCTGAACGCGCCAAGCGACACGGCTGGCCGGGCAAGAAGGACACGTACATCATTCTGCCAGTCGTTCGGCAGCACCGTATCGGCATGCAGGAACAGGATGACATCAACCCCGCCAAGCGCCTCGGCGCCAACATTTTGCTGCATACCGCGACCTTCGGTGGAGGTGACCACAATCGCCCCCGCGCGCTTTGCGATCTTCCGAGTTTCATCCTTGCTGCCGCCATCGGCGACAACGACCTGCACACCAGCCAGCCGCGCAATAGCGTCTTCGATCAGCGCAGCTTCATTCAATGCAGGGATAACGACACCGATCTTCAACGGCACAATGTGCGGCCAGCGTGCAAGATCGGCAGGTGTATCAAGATCGGCGAGACGCTCGGCCAACCCGACTTTCAGTCCTTTGGCGTTCGACAGCGTTTTTGACAGTACGTCCGCGCCACCCCATACGACATTGTCGAACAGTTCAGGCTGCGGTTTGTTCGTGCCGATAAGCCAATAACCGCCATCTTCTGCGGGACCAAGCACGACATCATGATCGGCAAGTTTGCGTGCGGCAGCCATCACATGCGCAGCGCGAAGATCGGGAATATCGCTACCAACAACAAGAGCGGGACCGGGCGTCATCGCCCGCAACATGCGCGCGCCAAGATCGCCACTGCCCTGATCGACATAATGATGCGGACCAAGCCACTCACGAAACGCATCCGTGCTGCCGCCCGTCGTCCAGACTTCGACCGGCAGCTTTGTCTTTTTCATCTCTGCAAGCGTATTTTCGGTTAGCCGACGCTGCAATGCCGCAGCATCCGCTGCACCAAGCGCAGGGACGAGTCTTGCCTTCGCCGCGCCCGGCGTCGGAAATCTGGTAAAAATTGCCAAGCGCGGCATAACTGTCATACTCAAGGCATAAACATAGTCGGGAACGATCGGAAATCTGGTAAAAATTGCCAAGCGCGGCATAACTGTCATACTCAAGGCATAAACATAGTCGGGAACGATACGCCAGTGTTTTAAAAGTTGAGTTGCATCGATGAGTATTCGCAGACGTGATTTCTTTGGAGCCAGCCTCGCCGGGCTTGGCATCGCCGCAGCGCCGGGGCATTTGCTCGCCGCGACGCTACAAAAGGGCTTTACGCACGGCGTTGCGAGCGGTGAACCCTCTGCAAACTCTATAATATTATGGACGCGCTATGTCGGTGGAGAGCAAACGTCGCTGACCGCCGAAATTGCCGAAGATAGCGAATTTGGCCGGGTCGTTGCACGCGGCGAAGCCATCGCCAGCGCGCAAACCCATCATTGTGCAAAATTGACGCTTGCAGGCCTTGTCCCGAACCAATGGTATTATTACCGCTTCCGTGCACCCGATGGCGCGTTTTCGGTCATCGGTCGTACCCGCACATTGCCCGTGGGACCAACAGCGGCATTCCGCATGGCCGTCATGTCATGCTCCAACCTGCCCTTCGGCTGGTTCAATGCCTATGCTCACGCCGCAAAGCGTGACGATATCGACCTCGTCATCCATCTTGGCGATTATCTTTATGAATATGAGGCTGGACGATATCCCAAGGCGCAATACGCACTTGCAGGACGCACGCTCGATCCGCTGAACGAAACGACGACGCTTGATGATTATCACCGCCGCTACGCCGTCTATCGCGCCGATGCCGACTTGCAGCGCTTGCATCAAATGTTTCCAATGGTCACGATCTGGGACGATCACGAATTTGCCAATGACGCATGGCGCGACGGCGCGGAAAATCATACCAGCAAAACTGAAGGCCGCTGGGATGCGCGCAAATCCGCGGCAAAAGCAGCCTACGCGCATTGGATGCCGGTTTCAGATGCGCCTTATGCTTCCTATGATATTGGCGATCTTGCGACGCTCATACGCCTTGATACGCGGATTGAAGGGCGTGATCGGCAGATCGACATAGCCGCGCTTTTGAACGGGGCAGCCGACATGGGCGCGATGATCAGAACACTGCGCACCGAAATCTGGCCCGACCCTGCACGTACGATGCTAGGACATGATCAGGAAGACTGGCTTGCAGCCGCGC
This sequence comes from Sphingomonadaceae bacterium, assembly GCA_041621755.1. Classification (GTDB taxonomy): domain Bacteria; phylum Pseudomonadota; class Alphaproteobacteria; order Sphingomonadales; family Sphingomonadaceae; genus Sphingosinicella. The sequence goes on from JBFKAE010000051.1 coordinate 8,070, forward strand.
TCAAGGCCTCGACAGCGCGTGGCAAGCGTTGGCAGGTGCTTGCCCAGCAGGTGGTCATGGGATCGCTTTTCACACCTCCGGAGGTCTCAGAATGGGTCGCCCCCGCTTCACCGCCTGAAGTCCGGGCGGCGCTGGAGGCTGCGCTCGCCATCGCAAAGGCAGGCATTCCGGCCAATATGGATGCGTGGGACGGCTATCCTGCGGCGCGCGAGCGCCTGTTGCAGTCCGCACGCGCGGCAGAAGCCAATCTCGTCGTGCTGGCGGGTGACAGTCATAATGGCTGGGCGTCCGACCTTGGCGGCAGCACCCCTGCAGGCGTCGAATTCGCCGTACATTCCGTGACATCACCCGGTTTTGAAGCCTATTTTTCCGCCCCCCCCGAAAAGGTCGCCAGTGCGCTCGTCGCGGCGAGTCCGGGGTTGAAATGGGCAGACACCGCACATCGTGGCTATGCGCATGTCACGCTGACCCCGGACGTGGTGCGTTGCGAATGGGGGTTCCTCGATACGGTTCGCCAGCGGTCGACAGCACTTGTGGTCGGCGCGCAGGCAAGCGTCACGGCGGGATCAAACCGGCTATGCCTCGACTGAGGCCCCGCGCAGAAAGTCGGCGACTTCGTCAATCGCCGTTTTCCGGTCAAGAAACGCCTGACCAATGCCACGCACGAGCACGAAGGGCGTATGTCCGGCAGCAGCCTTCTTGTCCTGTCTTATATGGTCGATCAGACGATCGACATCAAAACCGAATCCTGCGGCGCTGACCGGCATGTCTGCGGCGACAAAATGTGCACGCACACGCGCGGCTTCCTCGGCGCTGCAAAGCCCCTTGCGCGCGGAATAGTCAAAGGCTGAGACCATGCCGATCGCGACCGCTTCGCCGTGCAGCAGCCGATCGGAAAAGCCCGCCTCTGCCTCATAAGCATGGCCGAACGTGTGGCCGAGGTTGAGCAGCGCGCGGCGACCACTGGTTTCGCGCTCGTCATCGGCAACGATTTGCGCCTTCATCCGGCAGCTGTGCGCGACGGCATAAACCTGCGCGCCGCGATCACCGCCAAGCAGGGCTGCTGCGTTCTTTTCGCACCAACCAAAGAAATCCGCGTCGCCAAGCAGGCCATATTTCACCACCTCGGCATAACCGGCGCGAAGCTGGCGTGGCGGCAGCGTATCGAGGAGCTCAGGATCGATCAGGACTTTTGTCGGCTGATGAAAGGCGCCAATCAGGTTTTTACCCGCCGCCGCGTTGATCGCGGTTTTGCCGCCGACCGACGAATCAACTTGTGCGAGCAATGTCGTTGGCACCTGTACAAAATCACATCCGCGCCGGGTGATCGCGGCGGCAAAACCCGTGAGATCACCGATCACCCCGCCGCCAAAGGCGATGACCTGATCGCCGCGTTCAACCCCGGCTTCAAGGAAGGTCTCGCAAAGCGCTTCAAGCTGTCGCCAGTTTTTGGTCGCTTCGCCCGCAGGCAATATGACGGGGAGAATTTTGCGGCCAAGGCCGGATTCGAGCGCGGAAAGATGCGCGGCTGCAACCGTTTCATCGGTCACGACAAGGCTCGGGCGGCCACTTGCCGGTGGCGCGATCTCTGCGCCCAATGATGCGGTCAGGCCAGGCGCGATAACGATGTCGTAGGCACGCGACCCGAGGGCGACGGAAACCACTTGCTTCATGATATTTCACCATATTCGCGTAAGGCGTCTACGATCCGGTCAACTGTCGCAGCATGCGGCCCAGGGGCGCTGACGACGTGAATCGGTGCTTCGGCATAGATCGGATTGCGAACTTTGGCGAGGTCGCGCAGCACAGTGCCCGCATCCTTGCCAATCAAAAGCGGCCGCGTCTTGCGGCGCGAAACCCGCTCGACCAGCGTTTCAATGGCTGCATCGAGCCAGACTGCAATGGCCTCATCAGTAATAATCTTGCGGGTTTGCGAGTCGATAAATGCACCGCCGCCGGTCGCGATGACCTTTGACGGCCCCGACATCAGCCGTTCCATGACACGACGTTCGCCCTCGCGAAAATGCGCCTCTCCGTAGCGTTCGAAAATCTCGGATATACTGAGTCCCGCCGCCTCGGCGATTTCATCGTCAGCATCAACAAAATCAAGGCCAAGACGCACGGCAAGCCGTTTGCCGACCGTCGACTTGCCAACCCCCATCAGACCGACGAGCACAATCGACCGGCCAGGGCACGGTGTCGGACAGCCAGCATCAGTCTTTGAGTTTTTTGGTTCGCAACAGCTCATACCACCCGCTATACACAGGCGCTATTGTCATGGCCAAGCCCCCGTATCAAACGCGAAGGGTGGGGCGCATGACGTTAAGTTATAGAATGGGAGTCACAATGGCGCGTTTGCTGAGCTGGTTGGTTATAATCCTGCTGGTTATCGTCATCATTGGCGGGGCTTTCCTGCTTTTCAAGGATGTCCCCCACGAACCCGTCCATGTTGAAGTTCCGGTGTCGAATGAAGAATTGGGCCTTTAGCGCCGCCCTCGCCGGTCTACTCATTGCCGGACCAGCGCTGGCGCAAGAGTCGCTGCTACCCGACATTTTTGGCAGTCCGCCGCCTGAGCCAAAGCCCGCACCCGTTGTCGAGCCCGCACCTGGCGACACGCCCGGCGCCGTGTCGACAGCGCCGGGACAGATCGGGATCGCGCCGTTTGCAGACCACACGGCGCAGGCCGTGCCGAGTGGCCCCGATCCGCTGGCGAGTGCACCAACGCGCGTTCGCAACGTCAACCTTGTCGGCCCCTTGACGTCCAGAATTGGCGGCTATGGCTCGCGGGCCTTCGCGGGATCGAACGGCGCGTTTCTTGCGCAACTGCTTGAACGCCTGAGGACGCCGCTTGCTTCGCGCTGGGGACATATCGTCTTACGGCGCGCCTTGTTGACGCGCGCACCGACACCTGCGGGTGTTCGTCCCGCCGATTGGATCGCGGCGCGTGCGCTTGTGCTTTTGAAGATTGGCGAAGCCGACGGTGCCAAATTGCTCGTCGAGGCGTTGCCTCTCGATAGTTTTACGCCAAAGCTTTATGGCGTTGCCAGTCAGGTCCATCTTGCCGCTGCGGACATTCTGGCGTTGTGCCCGCTCGCCCCATCCGCACAAGGGTTTTCAAAAGACGACCTCTGGGATCTCGTCAGTGCGATGTGCGCAGGGATTGAAGGCGACGATGCCAGCGCGGCAACACAGTTCGACCGCCTGAGGCGCCGCAACACGGTCAAAAGCATCGATGTCCTGCTTGCAGAACGCGTGACATCGGCAGCGACAGGGCAAGGGCGCGGCGCAAACGTCAATTGGGACAATATCGACACGTTGAACGCCTATCGCTTTGGACTTGCTGCAGCGGCAGGCGTCGAGATGACCGACACGCTGGTTGAAAACATGTCCGATGCCATGATCGGTTGGACGATGCGGGCGCCGGGGGTTCCTGTTGAACGCCGCGCCGCCGTCGCGGCACGCGCTGCAGCGCTTGGCGTTGTTTCGGCAAATGAATTGACTGCATTGTCCTCTGCACAGCTTGGTGCGCTTGCCGATGAAGATTACGACCCTTCGCTTTCGGTGCTGATGCGTACCGCCTTTGCCGGGGCCAGCGTCAGAGAGCGTTTGCGGGCCATGCACACGATCTGGAAAACCGGTGACACGCATGCCGAACGCTATGGCAGATTGATCCAGACCGCCAAGGCCTCCGTGCGCATACCGCCAGCGATTGCGCAGGCCCCGGATGCCGAACGGCTGATCGCATCGATGCTGAGTGCTGGTTATGCCGAAGCGGCGCTGAAATGGTGGCCGACATTGAAAAAAAGTTCGGACAAGAACCGGCTGGGCGCGTGGGCGCTGCTGGCGCTTGCCGACCCCGGCGACCGCATCGAGGTGTCGCCGCGCCTGTTGCGGAGCTGGCATGAATCGCTTGCCGGCGACGCCGAGCGCGTGGATCGCAAGGCTGGTTTGATGGTCGCAGCATTGCGCGGCCTTGGCAAAGCGTCGGGCGGGATCGACAATCTGGCGATGACGTACAAGGTTGAAACCCGACCCAGCCGCTACACGCGGGCGCTTGCAAAAGCCGCAGCATCCGGCCGCAAAGGCGATGTCGCGATCCTCGCCGCAATTGGCATGCAGTCACGCTGGGCAGGGATATCGCCGGGGCAACTCGAAGCCATTCTCGCTGCCTATATGAAGGTCGGGCTCGACGACGAAGCGCGGATGCTGGCGGTCGAAGCCCTGACGCGCAATTGACGGTTCCCGACGATCGTGGCGCGATTGCGCTTTTTCTCGACATGCTCGCCGCCGAACGTGGCGCGGCAAACAACACGATAGAGGCCTACAAGACCGACCTTTTTCAGGCAAGCGAGGCACTCGGCGGTCGGCTTGCAGTCGCCGATGCGCGTGGGCTTGAAACGCTAAGCCACGCATGGCGCGACCTTGCACCGTCGAGCCTTGCACGCAAATTTTCCGCCATTCGCCGGTTTTTCGCGTTTCTTCTGTCCGAAGGCCTGCGCAACGACAATCCGGCTGGCGATCTTGGAACGCCGAATCAGGGCCGACCGCTGCCGAAGACCCTGTCATCAAGCGATGTCGAGCGGATCTTTGCCGTCGTCGATGAAAAAGCCGCTAGCGGCACACCAGACGGATTGAGGCTAAGGGCGCTTATCGAGCTGCTCTATGGGTCAGGCATGCGCGCGACCGAGCTTGTCTCGCTTCCACGGCGCGCAATCTCAGCCGGAAAGCCTTATGCCGTGCTGCGCGGCAAGGGCGACAAAGAGCGCATGGTGCCGATCAGCGACAAGGCAAGCGCTGCGGTTGCCGTATGGGCGACGACACTCTCTCCCGATGCGCGCTTCCTGTTTCCATCAGGAAAATCTCATCTGTCGCGTGTGCGACTGTTCCAGATCGTCAAGGCGCTCGCCGCAGAAGCCGGATTATCGCCAGCCCGGGTCAGCCCGCATGTGCTGCGTCACGCCTTTGCGACGCATCTTCTGGAAAATGGCGCTGACCTGCGCACGCTGCAATCGATGCTGGGCCATGCAGATATCGCAACGACGCAAATCTACACACATGTCCAGTCCGCGCAGCTTGTCGAACTGGTGAACCGGGCGCACCCGCTTGCGGATACGCGCCAAGATGAGTAATCGGCTTTCATAATGATTACATTTCTCGAGTTTGAAAAACCGGTTGCAGAACTGCAATCTCGTATCAATGACCTGAAAGCCTCGGCTGGCGACGGTAAAATCAATATCGACGCCGAAGTTGCGCGGCTTGAGGCCAAGGTCGAAAAGCAGCTTTCGGATATCTATGCGAAGCTGTCGCCGTGGCAGAAGACACAGGTCGCGCGGCATCCTGCGCGGCCGCACTTCAAGGACCTGACCGCAGGCCTCATCACCGACTTCACGCCGCTTGCCGGCGACCGGAAGTTTGGCGAGGACGTCGCGATCATAGGCGGGCCGGGTCGGTTTCGCGGACGCCCGGTGATGGTGATCGGCCATGAAAAGGGCGCAGATACCGCATCGCGCCTCAAACATAATTTCGGCATGGCCAAGCCCGAAGGCTATCGCAAGGCCGTGAGGCTGATGGAAATGGCAGACCGCTTCGCGCTGCCCGTGCTGACCTTCGTCGACACGTCAGGTGCATTCCCCGGCATTCAGGCTGAAGAGCGCGGTCAGGCCGAAGCCGTTGCGCGCGGCACCGAAGCCTGTCTTGCGCTTGGCGTGCCGATGATTGCCTCAATCGTCGGCGAGGGCGGATCGGGTGGCGCGCTGGCGCTGGCTGCCGCGAATCGCGTCATCATGCTCGAACATGCCGTTTACGCTGTGATATCACCCGAAGGCTGTGCATCGATCCTGTGGCGCACTGCGGACAAAGCCGCCGATGCCGCTGCTGCGATGAAACAGACGGCACAGGACTTGAAATCGCTCGACCTGATCGACGAAATCGTTCCCGAGCCGCTTGGCGGCGCACATCGTAGCCCAAAGGTTGCCATCAAGGCGCTTGGCGACGTGATCGAGAAACAGTTGAAGTCAATGAGCCATATGGATGCCAAGGCGCTGCGCAGCGACCGACGCGACAAGTTTCTGGCAATGGGCCGTATGGCAAGCTGAGAGACTACGCGTCAGGATTTGCTGAGCTTGTCGAGCTTGCCCTGAAGTTCGGCCATCTGGCGCTTCATGTCTTCAATGTCGTGGTTGCTTTTGGCTTCGTCTTCATCGCCAACAGGCTCCGGAGTTTTGCCCGTAACCAGCGCCGCAGCAGCCTCGAACATTTTCAGATTTTGTTTTGCAATGGCCTCAAGCGGGTTGAGGCTACCCGACATCGATTTCTTGAATTCTTCCTGATTGCGGCGCAACGCCGCCATCGAGGCTTCAAGATAGGGCGGCACCATCGATTGCATCGAGTCGCCATACATGGAAATAATCTGGCGCAGAAAAGAGGTCGGCAACATGGTCTGGCCATGCGTTTCCTCGTCCATGATAATCTGTGTTAGAACCGAGCGCGTAATATCTTCGCCGGTCTTGGCATCGAGGACTTTGAACTCGATACCTTCACGCGTCATCGTGCCAAGATGATCAAGCGTGATATAGCTGGATGAGCCGGTATTATAGAGTCGCCGGTTGGCGTATTTCTTGATGATGACAGGTTCGGATGGGCTTTTGGTCTCAGACATAAAAATACTCGATGCTGCAGATGCGAACACGCTAGCACGTTCTTATGCTGCGCAGCAATATGTCGTCGAAAATGAACGGCCTGCCTCAACGCGCGGTCCGCACCCCTTGCCGCTGTTCCTGCAAATCGCCGCCCGCGAGATCGGCGGCGACAAGGCGCGGATGCAGCGTCTGCTCGCCGCGGTCACGCGTTACCAGCAAACGGCGTGGATGCGTAGCGATGCAAGCTACGCCACCATTGCGGAAATCGGCAGTGCCCGGCTGATCGATTATGGCGGCAATGGTCGCCCTGTGATGTTCGTGCCCTCGCTCGTCAACCCGCCTTATATTCTCGACCTGATACCAGGGCGCTCGATGCTTCACTGGCTCAAAAATCACGGAATTCGGCCATTTCTTCTCGATTGGGGAACACCGGACAAAGACGAAGAGGGCTTTTCGGTCGCAGACTATGTCACCGCGCGTCTGCTCACGATGATCGAAGCGATTGGCACACCGATCGACCTTGTCGGCTATTGCCTTGGCGGCACGATGACGATCGCCGCAGCACACCATCCCAGCGTCGAACGGCTGGTCACAATCGCCGCGCCGTGGCACTTCTCGGGCTATGACGATACACGTCGCGCAGAGCTTTCTGCCTATTGGCAAGCCGCGAGCAAGATCGCCACAACGCTTGGGAAAATGCCGATGGATCTGATCCAGCCTGCGTTCTGGAGCCTCGATCCGGCGGCTGCAGTCCGAAAATTCGAGCAGTTTGCGCGTTTCCCTTCCGAGTCGCAAAAAGCCCAGGTCTTTGTTGCAGTCGAAGATTGGGCAAACACCGGCCCTGCCCTTGCGCTGCCTGCCGCGCGCGAATGTTTTGAAGATTTCTACAGCTCCGATTTGACTGGCAAAGGCGCCTGGCTTGTCGATGGGCACCCCGTGAACCCGACCGACATGACAAAGCCGTTCCTCAACATCATCTCGACCACCGACCGCATCGTCCCGGCCGCTGCCGCGCCTGATGCCGGAAAGCAATTGCACATTGCTGCAGGCCATGTCGGCATGGTGATCGGCAGCTCGGCAGAAAAACAGCTTTGGCAGCCACTCGCCGATTGGCTGAATGGCTGAATTCCGCTAGAAGGGCGCGCGAATCCCCTTGACTGTTAGAAGGATAGTTTATGACCGACGTCGTTATCACCGCCGCCAAACGTACGCCCGTTGGCAGCTTTCTTGGAAGCTACGCCAACACGCCCGCGCACGAACTTGGCCGGATCGCGATCGAGGCCGCGCTGACGCAGGCCAGCGTGTCGGGCAGTGACGTGTCGGAAGTCATATTGGGACAAGTACTGACCGCAGGACAGGGGCAAAACCCGGCGCGGCAGGCATCGATTGCAGCGGGCATCGCACAGGAAACGCCGGCCTATGGCGTCAATCAGGTTTGCGGGTCCGGCCTGCGCGCCGTCGCACTCGCCGCGCAGGCGATCCAGACCGGAGATGCAAAAATCATGGTCGCGGGCGGACAGGAATCGATGAGCCTGAGTGTCCACGCACAGCATTTACGCGGCGGACAAAAAATGGGCGACCTGCAACTTGCCGATACCATGATCAAGGATGGCCTGTGGGACGCCTTTAATGGCTATCACATGGGCATTACCGCCGAAAACCTCGCTGAAAAATACCAGATCACGCGCGAGGCGCAGGACGCCTTTGCCGTGGCATCACAGAACAAAGCCGAAGCCGCGCGTGCCGCCGGGCATTTTGACGCGGAGATCGCGCCGGTGACGATCAAGGGCCGCAAGGGCGATACGGTCGTTTCCGCCGATGAATATATTCGCGCAGGCGCAACCATAGAGGGCGTCAACGGACTTCGCCCGGCCTTCAAGAAAGACGGCACGGTAACAGCGGCAAACGCCAGTGGCCTGAACGATGGCGCAGCGGCACTGGTGCTGATGAGTGCGGACGAAGCGAAAGCACGCGGCTGCGAAGTCATCGCGCGCGTCGCCAGCTGGGCAAGCTGTGGCGTCGACCCGGCCTATATGGGCATCGGCCCCGTGCCGGCATCGCGCAAGGCGCTCGAAAAGGCCGGATGGACGATTGCCGATCTCGACCTCATCGAAGCCAATGAGGCGTTCGCGGCACAGGCGCTGTCGGTTGGTCAGGAGCTAGGCTGGGACGCGGACAAGGTCAATGTCAATGGCGGCGCTATTGCCATCGGTCACCCGATCGGCGCATCGGGCGCACGGGTTTTGACGACGCTGCTCTATGAATTGAAGCGCCGGGGTGCGCACAAGGGGCTGGCGACGCTGTGCATCGGTGGCGGCATGGGCATTGCCATGTGTGTGGAGCGCTAGAAACCCCACACAACAAGCGGCCGAACCGTAATCGGTTGCTCGACAAGTCTGCAACAATGTCGCAGCGTGAACATTATGCGCCCTGACCTTGACCAGTTGCAGGAATTTTACGCAGGCCGTGACGGCCTGCGTACAGCGCAGTTGCTCGCCACGATCACGGTGCCTGCGGTTCGCAAGGGGCCGGGGCAGCGTTTGCTCGCACTTGGCTATCCTGCACCCATTTTAAAGGGCATGCGGCCAAAGACGCTTGAACGGCTGGCGATGGTCATGCCCGCGGCGCAGGGCGGCCATCGCTGGCCACGGCGCGGAAGCGAGAATTGCGCGGTGATTTCACATGACGTTGAATTGCCCTTTGCCGCCGCAATGTTCGATCAGGCCCTGCTGGTCCATGCGCTTGAATTTTCAAACAGCAAAAAGTTGCTGCGCGAATTGTGGCGCGTGCTCGCACCGGCAGGCGAAATTGTGCTGATCGTACCGAACAGAACCGGCTTGTGGACGCATTTCGAGGCAACGCCCTTTGGTCAGGGCTATCCCTATGGCAGGCGCGAACTGACCCAGATATTGCGCGATGCCATGTTCGAACCTGTTGCGTGGAAAAATGCGCTCGTCGCGCCACCGGTACGCGGACTTAGATGGCTCGACCGGCCTTTGACCCGAATTTTCCCCGGCTTTGGTGGAATCCACTTTGTCCTTGCCCGCAAAACCGATGGGATGGCCCCCGCCGCCGTTGGTCGCGCCCGCGCCGTGCGAGCGACCGCACCCGCGCAAGCCTTGTCGATTCCGGATTGAAGCGCCTTATACCATCGACGATCGCGCCGCCCGCGATCAAAACCGCAAGCAGGCAGGCGATATAGAGCCACGTGCCAAGCGTTCCGGGGTATTTGACAAGATACGCCTGACCGCGCAGCGCAGCGCCAAGCGCCAACGCATAGATGATGATCCCGGCCTCAAAACCCGTCCTGATCTGAAAGAGTCTTCCAACCCAAAGAAAAAAGCGCAGCGCCATGATCCGGGCATCTGCAAGTTCGGGGCCAAACCCCAAAAACTTGGACCATTATGGTTAAACTTGTGGCGATTGTTAAAATTTCCGACACATTGAGGGCAACGGTCACATGCCCAATACTACGTCCCGGCCCGTTATCCGCGCCGAAGCAAAAACACCGCCTGTTCCGCGCGCCAGTTCGCCTGTGCACGGGACATGGCGTGATTGTCGCCAAGAAAACGGGCCGCTTCGATCTGTGCGCCCACTTCTGCTGCCAGCGTCTCGAAATCCTTGATCGTACACAGGTGGATATTCGCGGTCTCGTACCATGACACGGGAAGCGATGGCGTCACCGGCATCCGTCCACCGGTCAGCAAGGACAGTCGCACGCGCCAATAGCCGAAATTCGGGAAGGAAACGATGGCACGGTCGGCGATGCGCAGCAGTTCTTCCAGAACCGCGCGCGGCTTGTGCACGGCCTGCAACGTCTGGCTGAGCACGGCGACGTCGAACGCTTTGTCGGGATAGGCGGCAAGATCGGTGTCGGCATTGCCCTGTACGACGCTCAAGCCCCGCGCGACAGCCTTTGACACGCCAGCGCGCGAGAGTTCGATGCCGCGCGCGTCGACATTCTTTCGATCCCGGAGCATCGCCAGCAATTCACCATCGCCGCAGCCAATATCGATAAGGCGCACGCCTTCGGGCACAAGGTCCGCTATCGCCGCGAAGTCGGCGCGAAGTTCCGTCATGCTTTTTCACCGGCACGCAGGAAGCCGTCGACGACCGCGTTCATCTCGGGCACGTCGAGCAGAAATGCGTCGTGCCCGTGCGGCGTTTCAAGCTCCACGAAACTGACCGGCGCGCCGACCGCGTTCAGCGCATGAACGATGCTGCGCGATTCAACCGTCGGGTAGAGCCAGTCGCTGTCGAACGAGACCAGACAAAAGCGCGCTTGCGTCTTTTCAAAGACGTTGGCGAGACGTCCACCATGCGCTTCAGCCATATCGAAATAATCCATTGCGCGGGTGATATAGAGATAGGAGTTCGCGTCGAAGCGATCGACGAAGCTTATTCCCTGATGCCGCAAATAGCTTTCAATCTGGAAATCAGCGTCAAAGCCAAAGGACAGCGCATCACGGTCCTGCAGCTTGCGCCCGAATTTCCGCGTCAAACTGGCTTCCGACAAATAGGTGATGTGCGCCGCCATACGTGCAACGGCGAGGCCCTTTGACGGACTTTCACCGGCATAATAGGCACCGCCTTGCCAATTGGGGTCGGCCATGATCGCCTGTCGCCCCACCTCGTGAAAGGCGATGTTCTGCGCCGTGTGGCGCGCTGCGGACGCGATGATGACGGCATGTCTCAGGCGTTCGGGATAATGCGCGGCCAGGTCGAGCACCTGCATCCC
>JBFKAE010000052.1:0-19022 GCA_041621755.1 Sphingomonadaceae bacterium
CCATGCAAAATAGGACAGCATAAGCAGCGTCCAGCCAATATAGATAAACAACAGCCAGCCGAGCAGATGGCCTGGGCCAGCATCGGCAGGCGGCAGAAAAATCATATAGGCGCCGAGCATGAGAATGGGCACGGATGCGACCATCCAGTGCCGCCTGCGTCCAAAACGCGATGGCAATCGATCGCAGACAACGCCCAGCACCGGATCTGTAATCACGTCCCAGAACCGCGTGACCAGAAAGATCAGGCCGACAGTGCCGATACCGATGCCAAGATGGGTCGCATAATATGCCGGCAGGAAATATTGTAACGGGATCTGCAGCGCAGACATGGCAAAGGCCGGGAGCGAATAGGCAAAGATTTTTGCCCGGCCAAGTCGGGGAGCGGTCATAGTGTGATCATCCTTGACCGCATCCCCTGAACCCGTGCAGCGTTCCCTTCGCGCCTAGAACTTAAAGCCAAGCTCGACCCCGAATTCTCTTGGCCTGTTAAATCCGGCAACCGCTTGCCCGCCAAGAGGAATGACATTTGTCACATGGCGATCATCGGTCAAGTTCTTGCCAAAGGCGGCGATCGACCAGCTTTCATCGTACGATGTATAGCTGATCCGCCCGCCCACATCCTCCCAGGCCTCTGCGCTGTAGGCCTCAAGGTTGGTTTCGGTAAAGAATGTCGAGCCTTGATAGGCGATGGAACCGCGCAAGGTGATATTGCCGCCCGTATCGGAAACCGGAATGCTGTATTCCGCGGCAAGATAACCGGTCCATTTCGGCGCACGGTTGAGCCGGTTGCCGCCAAGCTGCTCGTTCCCAAGCCCCAGAAAATTGTCATAGGTCGCATCAAGATACGCACCCGACGCCGTAATCTGGAAGTTTTCGAACGGATAGGCGACCATTTCAAGCTCGACACCCTTGAGCGTCGCATCGGCCGCATTCAGGATCGCAAACACCGAAGGCGCAATCGACACATTCACCTGAAGGCCTTTATAGTCGGTGTAAAAGACGCCGAGATTGGCGCTCAGACGACGGTCGAACAGGAATGTCTTGACGCCGCCTTCATAGGACCAGACCTCTTCCTGACCGAATGGCGGACCACTACCGACATCGCTGAAGCCGCCGCTCTTGAAGCCGTTTGAAGCAGACAAATAGAAACTGACATCGTCATTGGCCTCGTAAAGCAGGCTGACCTTCGGCGTCAGCGCGCTCCAGCTTTCCGAAAAATCGCTCAAAGGCATGCGCGCGAAGGGTGGGCGCGGCGGATTGGAACGGAAATCGACGCTGTCATGTTCTTTGGTGATATGCTTTTTTTCGTAACTGTAACGCAGGCCACCACTCAGCGTGAGGCCCGGAGAGATTTCATAATCGACTGCGCCAAACACCGCAGCGCTGCGGGCTTCAGTGTCGGAATAGCGATGCAATGATCCGCCCGAATTGAAATTGGTGACGACGATCGTCCGCTCGCCACTTTCATGATAGCCATAGAGGCCAATCTGCCAGTTGAACGGGCCGGTCGAATTTGAAATCAGCCGGATTTCCTGACTGAACTGGTGCTGTTCCTGATCGTTGACATTGTTGAACTGACTGCCGGGATTGCCCATGCTGTCCACAGCAAGGCCATCGGAATCGACCGCACCATCAAGCGAAAAGAACCGGTAAGCCGTGACCGTTTCCAGTGTCACCGCACCAAGGTCGGCTGTTGATGTGAGCGAAATGCCGCCGACCTTCAGATCGACAAAACTCGGGTCGTTATAGTTAAATTCGTCCGGGTTCCCGATGTCGAGCACTGGCGGCGAACCCGAACTGATCCGCTTCAGGCCATCAATCGTATATTGATCGGTGTAATCGGCACGCATGATCAGCGTCAGAGTATCGGACGGGGCGACTTCGATCGTGCCATAGACATTGAATGCCTCCTGGCTGTTCGTGCGTGATCCATCAAAAAGATTGACGCCATAACCCCTCTGATTGGTGTAGGCGACAGCAAGCGCGCCGCGCACATCCTCGCCTGCGAGCGGGCCGCCAATGGCAGCTTTTGCACGGATGTCGTCTTCGGATGTCCAACTGGCTTTCGCCTCGCCCGCCAATTCCGTACCGGGACGCTTGTGATAGACATTGACCGCACCGGCAGACGTATTGCGGCCGTAAAGCGTGCCCTGCGGACCGCGCAGAACCTCGATCCTGTCTATATAGAAAAGATCGGTCATCACGCCCGGCGCACGCCCGACATAGACGCCGTCAATATAGATGCCGACCGGGTCATCGATGGTCGTGCCGATCGTTGCAGGCGAAATACCACGAATGGAAAATGGATGGTGACCATGTGTGCCGGTGCTGCTGATAACAAGGCCGGGTACGCTGCCGCCAATATCCTGCAGATCCTGAACATTGGCAGCTTCCAGATCACCGCCGCCAACCACACTCAAGGAAATCGGCGTATCCTGCAGACTGCCTTCACGGCGTTCCGCGGTCACGACAATATCATCGGCACGCACGGTGCTCGCGGTTTGTGCGACGGCATATAAAGGCTGCAGCGCCAGCACCGATGGCGCAACGCTCAATAATAATGATCTTTTCATCGACATGTCATTCCCTCCCCAAGGTACGTCTTATCGAATCTATATATAGGTCATAAATGTATCGCTTTGCAACACTTATGTTTCATACAGCGTTCCGGACGCCTAAATGTCACAGAAGGCAGGCAAATTGGAAGCGGAATTCCATACAGTAAAAGGCCGCGCCCTCTGCGGTTTCAGAAGACGCGGCCTATTTATGAACCCGTTATCCAAGGCGCAGTCGAAAGACCCCTTGGGAATAACGGCTTATGTTGTCAGCGGGGCGGTTCAGCCCTGCGCTTTTACCATGTCGAGCGCGACATCGACGATCATGTCTTCCTGTCCGCCGACCATCTTGCGACGGCCAAGCTCGACAAGAATGGCGCGGGTGTCGATGCCATATTCCGCGCTCGCCTTTTCCGCATGGCGCAGAAAGCTTGAATAGACGCCGGCATAGCCAAGCGTCAGCGTTTCACGGTCGACGCGGACCGGCCGGTCCTGCAACGGGCGGACGAGATCCTCGGCAGCGTCCATCAGCATGTAAAGGTCGGTGCCGTGGTTCCAACCATGAACATCCGCCGCAGCGATAAAGACTTCAAGCGGCGCATTGCCTGCGCCAGCGCCCATGCCGGCAAGCGACGCATCGACACGAACCGCGCCGTTCTGCACAGCCACGATGCTGTTCGCAACGCCGAGCGAAAGATTGTGGTGCGCATGCACGCCGCGCTGGGTTTCAGGCTTCAGGACACGGTCATAGGCCTGAAAGCGCGCCGCATATTGATCCATAGTGAGCGCACCGCCACTGTCGGTGACATAGACACAGTGCACACCATAGCTTTCCATCAGCAGCGCTTGCTGCGCCAGCGCATCTGGTTCCGACATGTGGCTCATCATCAAAAAGCCCGACACGTCCATGCCCAGCCCGCGCGCATATTCGATATGCTGCTTGGCGACGTCGGCCTCGGTGCAATGCGTTGCAACGCGCACCGAACGCACACCCATTTCATAAGCGTGCTTGAGGTCATGGATCGTGCCGATGCCCGGCAAAAGCAGTGTGGTCAGAACACTGTGTTCAAGCACCTCGGCAACCGCGCCGATCCAGTCCCAGTCGGTGTGTGCGCCAAAGCCATAGTTGAACGAACTTCCCGTCAGCCCGTCGCCATGCGCGATTTCGATGGCATCGACCTTGGCGCGATCAAGCGCTTTTGCGATGTCGCGGACATGATCAAGGCCGTATTGATGGCGGATGGCGTGCATGCCGTCACGCAGCGTTACATCCTGAATGTAGAGTTTCTCAGTCGTCGGGTCGAAGCTCATGCCAGCACTCCTTCATGCATACGCAGTGCAATTTTTTCCGCGGTCTTCATGGCCGCCGATGTCATGATGTCGAGATTGCCGGCATAGGCAGGCAGGTAATGCGCCGCGCCTTCGACCTCCAGGAAAACCGAAACCTTGAGACCGACAAATTCACCGTTCATTTCAGGAATGCGCAGCGGTCGGTTCGATCCGATATTTTCAAACTGCACCTTCTGCTTCAGACGATAGCCCGGCACGTAGGTCTGCACCTCGGCGACCATGTCCTCGACCGAGCGGGTGATCGCATCCTTGTCGGCGTCATCGGTCAGGCAATAGACCGTATCGCGCATGATCAGCGGCGGTTCGGCCGGGTTCAAAACGATGATCGCCTTGCCACGATCCGCGCCGCCGACATCGACAATGGCCTGGCTGGTGGTTTCGGTAAATTCGTCAATATTGGCGCGCGTGCCCGGACCGGCTGATTTCGACGCGATCGAAGCGACGATTTCGCCATAGCGGACCTTGGCGACGCGATTGACCGCCGCCACGATCGGGATCGTTGCCTGTCCGCCGCACGTCACCATGTTGACGTTCGGGCTGTCGAGATTGGCGTCGCCATTGACCGGCGGGATCGTATAGGGACCAATGGCCGCGGGCGTCAGGTCGACAACGCGCTTGCCCGCAGCGAGCAACACTTCGCTGTGATGCGCATGCGCGCCAGCCGACGTCGCATCGAAGACGATCTCGATATCGGCAAATTCGGGCATGGCGACCAGCCCGTCAATACCGCCTGCGGTGATCGGCACACCCATACGCTCGGCCCGTTTCAGCCCGTCCGATTCAGGGTCGATGCCGACGAATGCGCCCATTTCAAGCACCTCGGACAAGCGCATGACCTTGATCATCAGATCGGTGCCGATATTGCCCGAGCCGATGATTGCGACTTTGGTTTTTTCTGCCATTGTTCAAATTCCCATTGCGTTCATGGCGTCGAGATATCACCGAATATCGCTTGCAGCCATCGACCCTCGGTGGTTTACTCTCACCCCATGAGAAAAGGCACACCAACCAACCTGTCGCTACAGCGTGCACTCGGCCTGCTCGCCCGGATCGTCGAAGATGGTGGCAGGCAGACGCTGAGCGCGATCGCAAGCGAGCACGGCATTCCGCTGGCAAGCGCGCACAGGCTGGCGACAACATTCGTTCGCAGCAACTATCTGCTCGTCGGCAAGAAAGGGCATTATCACGCTGGCCCCGCGCTGGCGAAGATGGGTGCATATGTGCGGCTGGCCGATACAGCGGTGCGCGTGGCACGGCCAATATTGGAACCTCTGGCCAGCACTTTCGGCAGCACGGCGCATCTTGGCATATTTGAACATGACATGGTCACCTATCTCCTGCGAACCGGCAAGACGGGCGACGGCGTTTTCACGCGCGAGGGCATACAGCTCGAAGCCTATTGCTCGGGCATCGGCAAGGTCTTGCTGGCCTCACTGCCCGAGGAAGAACGCGAAACCTATATTCGCGGCGGCCCTTTTGTTCAGCTTACCGCGAACACCATCACCGACCCTGATGCGCTTCGCCACGAGCTTGATACGGTGCGAACACGCGGTCACGCCATCGACAATCGCGAAGTCGCCGAGGACATTTACTGCATCGCCGTACCGCTGATGGACCACCATGACCGCGTGTTTTCAGCGATCTCTTTGTCTGCCAGTCCGACCCACCTTGAAAAACAGTCAGAAGCCGCGCTCAATGCACTTCACAGCAGCGCAAAACTTATAGAAGCAGCCCTGACGCCCTAAAACTGCTCCGCCGGGACAGCCACGGCAACATCGGTGAGCGACGCGCAAACATCGAACCATGCGACGATTTTGGGCAGTTCGACTTCAAAGAAAAAACGGCAGGCGCGGATTTTGCCGAGCCGGTAGGCTTCGTCCTGCCCCGTCTTGGCGCTTGCGCAGATTTCGGCCTGATCGAGCCACAACCACGCGACCACGACATGCCCGAAGCCGAACAGAAAATGGGTGGCATTCGCCAGCGCCCGTGGCGCGTCCGCCGCCGACAGCGTTTCGACCGTGCGCCCGACACGATCCCATGCATCGCGAAGCCTCTGTGCGTGTTGCGCCAGTTCCGATTGTTTTTCGGCACGCGAGATCGTTTGGGCGATTTTCTCTCCCAACAGCTTCAGCGGCACACCGTCGGAGCGCAATATCTTGCGGCCAAGCAGATCAAGCCCCTGAATGCCCGTCGTCCCTTCGTGAATGGGATTGAGACGATTGTCGCGGTAAAGCTGTTCAACATCGAAATCGCGTGTGTAGCCATAGCCACCATGCACCTGAATGGCGAGGTCGTTGGCGACCAGACCCCATTCCGATGACCATGTTTTGGCGACCGGCGTCAGAAGCGCCAGAAGCTGTTCAGCAGCATCATCCTCGCGCCCACGGTCGGCGAGCGCAGCACAATAGAGTACAAGCCCAAGCGCGCCTTCGGCATAGCATTTTTGCACCAGCAACATGCGCTGGACGTCAGGATGCTCGATGATCGCGATTGGCGCGTTACCGGCCGTCTTCGACCCGTCAAGCGCACGCCCCTGCGTACGCTCCATCGCATAGCGCAGGGCATGACGGTAACCGCGATAGGCAAGCGCCGCCGCACCAAGGCCAACGCCGATGCGCGCCTCGTTCATCATTTGGAACATCATGGCGAGACCCTGCCCCGGTTCACCAATCAGATAGCCAACAGCCCCCGCCTTGCCATATGGAGCAAATCGCCCTTCGCCAAGGTTGAGCAAACAGTTCGCCGTGCCGCGATAGCCCATTTTATGATTAAGACCGGCAACCGCAATATCGTTGCGACCCGCATCGTCAGGCAAATGCTTTGGCGTGATAAACAGCGAAATGCCCTTGGTGCCTTCGGGCAAACGTCCGTCGGCATCGGGAATTTTTGCCAGCACAAGATGCACGATATTGTCGCTAATGTCCTGATCCCCGCCCGATATCCACATCTTGTTTCCGGTCAGGCGAAATTGCGCACCATAATCGCTCTGCCCATCGGGTTCGGCGCGGGTACGAATGTCACCGAGACCGGACCCCGCCTGCGGTTCGGAAAGACACATGGTCCCGAATGTTTCGCCGGCGATTTGCGGCAACGCGAATTTGGCGATCTGCGCCTCGCTGCCAAATTCGACGACGACGCGCGCATTGGCGACGGTCAGCATCGGATAAGCGGATGTTGCAACATTGGCGGCCATGAATTGCGATTGCGAGGCGCTGTTGACGACGATCGGCAAATTCATGCCGCCATAGGCCTCGGCAAAGCTCGCGCCGAACATGCCAAGCTCGGCAAACTGGCGCAACGCCTCGCCAATTTCAGGCAGGACATGAACATCGCCATTGTCGTCAAGCCAGGGATCGCGCGCATCGGCCGCTTTGTAATGCGGCAGAAAATCGCTTTCCGCGAGTTTAGCCGACAGTTCAAGCACAGCGTTGACGGTTTCCCGGTCAAGCGTATCAAAACGTGGGCTTTGCAGAATTTGATCGAGCTTCAGCCAATCCCACAACAGAAAATCAAGTTCGCCCTGTCTTATCAGGATATGGCTCATATGATCAGGCCTCTGGTCCATCGCCCGACGATCATATGATCATGGGCTGCATTATAATTTCGATCTGCGATAGCCCACGGATGCTTGCCTTGGTACCTGTCAAATTTGAGGCCGCATACCGGACAAGGCGTCTGAACGCCTGTCACCGGATCAAGGGTAACGCAATCGAGGGGCGAACAATGTTGCCGGCGTTAATGACCGCAATCACCGTTCGCAGTGGCTAGGGCAAACCCGATGCATATTGCGTATGATAACCTGTTCTATTCAAACACCGACATTCAATTGAAAACGGGCATTCATCACCGATCACAAAAATATGCACGGATAAATTGGTCAAAGCAGAGTTTGAATTCGTGATCAGCTACACACAGACTAACAATTTATTCCGGTTCAATTTTCCATTATCCTAGCCACAATTCCAGCCACAGTCTCAGCCACAGTCTCAGCCACAGTTCCAGCCACAGTCTCAGCCACAGTCTCAGCCACAGTCTCAGCCACAGTTCCAGCCACAGTTCCAGCCACAGTTCCAGCCACAGTCTCAGCCACAGTCTCAGCCACAGTTCCAGCCACAGTTCCAGCCACAGTTCCAGCCACAACCCGATCCGTATCAGAATGTGATCATGGTCTTGAGCACATCGAGGCTGGCGGAAAAATCCTTGGCCGAAGATGGGTTGCTCCCGCGATGATTGATGAAACCGTGAATGTTCCCCTTTGCCTCAATATGCTGAACAGCAACGCCAGCCGCTCTGAGACGCTCTGTATAAGCACGCCCCTGATCCACAAGCACATCGCATTCGGCCACGGTGACCAGTGCAGGCGGAAGTGCCTTCAGATCCGTCTTGATGGGCGATGCGCGCCAGTGCGTGGTATCGGCCTGGTAATGGTTCCTGAACCAATCCATCCCTGCCGCGGTCAGATAGTGGCCGTTGGCGTAACGTGTGGCCCAGGGGTATTCGCCGTCAAGATTGGTGACCGGATAAATGGCCCAATGTGCCATGACCGGAAGCGAGGCTGGATTGTCGCGCAGCGCCAGCGCGGTCACAATGGCCAGATTGCCTCCGGCGCTGTCACCGGCAAGCACAAGGCTGGTCGGCTTGAACCCGAGACAGGAAGGCGCCTCGGCAATCCAGCGCGTGGCCGCCTCGCAATCATCGGGGGCGGCGGGCCACGGATGTTCAGGCGCCAGTCGATATTCAACCGAAATTACCGGCATGGCGAGATGACGGGCGATCTCGGCACAGACAGGGTCATACATGTCGACATCATTCAAAACCCACCCGCCGCCGTGGAAAAAGACGAGGACCGGGCTAGGCTCGCGGTTCTCCCGTGGATCATAGAGGCGCGCTGTAATGCCGCCGTTCGCGCCCGACTTGTGGATGTCCTGCACCAAGGCGATCTCTCCGACGGGCAGATCGCATTGCCCCTGCTTGGCACCCTCGCGAGCCACTGCCGGATCGAGCGTTTCCAGGCCAGGACCGGTGTCATTTTCAAGGAAGGCGGCAATCTCCGCACGGATGGGAGCGGGTGAAGTCATGGTGAGAAGATTGAGCGAAATGGAAGGTACAAAATCGTGGTTCCGATCGCGCTGTTCGGCAGCTATTGGAAAAGTGCGAGATGGATGCCCGGAAAATTACAATCGTAGAAACCACGGGAGGGACATTTCCCCTTATGCCTGAACGCCATCACAACAGGCGTCTGCCGGTCTGACTGATCATTTTTAAAATCTGGCGCGCTCACCGCTGCGTAAATCGTGCTGATTTCCCATTGGTCCGATCCGGGTGAGACAATGCGGCCAAACCTCGTATCCAGGCACACCCCGGATCACGTCTTGGCGATCATTCGCGGAAAGATTATTCATTGTGCTTGGCAATGCGGGCCAGCGTAGCTTCGCTCCGCTATTGGTGCGTCGCTGCATCATACGGCATGCCTCCGGTAAAATGTGATCATGATCGTCAATCGGGTTTACGAGTGCCCATTTGGGGTCATGGCCATTGCGATGACGGATATATCGGGATGTAATCTCCGCGACCCCCCAACCCATCCAACAGATGATCAATCCGTCAATTCATCATCCGCCAATCCACCAATCAAAATGGGGTCGCGGAGATTACATCCCGATATATCCTGCCAAAGTCACAGCCTCATGATTAGGCGTCGGGTCACGGGTTTGCTGCGCACGACGGTTGTCATCTTCTGGCGCAGTCAAGGCTGCACCTGTTCCAGAATGCGTTCCTGACGGCAGGCCCGCGCCCTGTCCAGAACCAGCAGCAAGGCTGGAATAAACAGAAGATCGAACAGAGCCGCCATCAGGATGGTTACGGCGGCCATCATGCCCATCCAGCTATTAATCTGGAAGCCGGAGAAACTGAGACATGCAAAACCTGCGGCCAGCGACAGCGTCATTGCGATAATGCCCGGCCCGGCAATCCCGAAGGCGCCATGCACCGCCGCTTCGGCAGAATATCCTTCGTCCCGCCGCAGTCGGGAATATGTGGTGAGCATATATATGGTGGCGTCCACGACGATGCCGAACGTCACGGATGCGACCGCTGCCACGGCCATGCCGACCTCACCATTGATAATCGCCCAAATGCCCAGCGTTGCAAGCGCCGGCACCAGATTTGCGACTGTCCCTATCGCGCTTAACCGGACGGACCGGAAAGCGATGACGAAGATCAGCGAAATGGCAAGCACACCCAACGCCATGCCCTTGAACATTTCGCGGATATTGCGGTTGCCGATATGGGCGAACAGCAATGATGTGCCAGTTCCCTCCGCCGATTCCGCGATCAAAGGTGTATTCTGGCGCGCCCACGCCTGCGCATCGGCCTCCAGCTTTGCCATATAGGCGGTGGAGACATCGTTCATGCTGATCGTCAATCGGCTCGCGCGTTTGTCGGCAGTGATCTGGTTTTTGAGATCAGCGCCAAACGGCAATGACATCTCATAAAGGGCAAGATACTGGGCCGCGACATCGCGATCGGCAGGCAGGTGATATTGCGCCTCGCTGCCCCCCTGCATGGCCCGATTGACCGTCTTCAGCACATCGGGCAGACCATGAACATGGGTGACGCCGGGCTGTTGCCGCAGCCAGTTGGCAAAGCGATCGACCTGTTCCAGATAATCCGGCCTGGCGATCCCGCCTTGCTCGCCGGAATCGAGCGAATACTCTATGGTGTAAAAGCCACCCATCTGCGCATTCAGCCGGTCGGTCGCCTGACGGAATTCATAGCCATCGTCAAAATAGCGCACATAGCGTTCGTCAAGCTGGTTGGTGAAGGCAAATGCAACCAGCACCACCATGATCGCCGCCATGCCTGTCAGGATCTGCCGGGGCCAACGCGTAACAACAACGGCCAGCCGGCTGGCGAGATTCACGGCTGGCAGCGGTCGCGACGATGCCTTCCATGGGAGTAGACACAGCAGCGCAGGCAGAAAGGTAACAGCCAGCAGCCATGTCAAAATCGATCCCAGCGCAACGATCATCCCCAGATGGGCAAAGGGCGTCACGGCGCTGAACACCAGCGACAGAAAGCCGATTGCGGTTGTGATTGTGGTCAAAGTCACTGGCCACCAGCATTCGACCAGCGCTTCCTTGATTGCCTCCCGCTTGCCAAGGCCCTGCGCGCGCTGCCGCATCATGGCCGCACACAGATGGATGCAGTCGCAGCAGGCGATGGTAAGGATGATATTGGGCGCAATCACGCTGGGCGACGAAAGTGGAATCCCGAGCATCGCCGCGGTTCCAAGCCCGCTCATTGTGCCGAGCATGATCACGCACAGCGTGGCGAACGCGCTGGCCGGACTTCGCAACACGAACACGATGATCCCCAGCAGCACAACCACCATCAATGGCAGCAGCACCGAACTGTCAAAGCTGCTCGCTTCGACAAAGGCATTATCCAGCGCGATCGACCCTGAAAGACCGACCTCCAGATCCGGGTGATGTTTGGCGAACTGCGCGGCCAGAACCCTGGCGGCGGCCATCGCCTCGATACCCTGATCGGACGCTGTCGCCGGATCGAACCGGAAGTTGACAGCGACCAGCCCAAGGCGACCATCGGTCGACAGAAGGCGGTTGATCAGAAGTGGTTCCTTTACCGCCTCCTGCTTCAGACGGCGTGCATCGGCTTCGCTCAGAAGATCGCCGGATCGCGCCAGCTGGTCGATCTCTATATCGTCGCCCACGGCGCGTGCGCGCTGAAAATTGGTAACCGAATCCACCCGCTTGACGTCAGCGATATTCCAGGCCGCGTCGGTCAGCGTATTGATAGCGGCAAGTCGCTCAGGCGTGAACAGGTCACCCCGAATTCAAGCCTTCGTCCATGACGATTCGGACCGACAGTCATCCTGCACAGCTTGCAGCGATCAGGGCAGGCCTTGGCGTCGGCCTCACCCTAAGATCAGTGGGGCGGACCGACCCCCGCTTGCAAATGCTTCTACCCGATGTCGAGCTTCCAGCATTGCCGTATTGGATCCTCATGCACAAGGATCTGCGCAAGGAACCCCGCATTCGCGCCGTCGTCGATCATTTGTCGAAAAAGATTATCCAATATATCGGAACGGAAGAGTCCTGAGATTTTTCGTGGACGCTCAACAAATATCCCGCAGGAACGCGCCGTATACCCGTCCTGTTTAGTGTCCTGCGTCGCGGATCTGACCTTCGAGCTTTCGTGTCACCGACAGCGGCGAACCGGTGTTGCGCGCCATCAGATAATAGAATGTTGGAATAACGATCAGCGTCAGCAGCGTGGAGACGCCGACGCCCCAGACGATCACCGTCCCGATCGCCGAGCGCGCGCCAGCACCCGCACCGACGGCGAGCATCAACGGCACCGCACCGGCGACGGTCGCGATCGACGTCATCAGTACCGGCCGCAGGCGGCGCTTCGCTGCCCCGATTATAGCCTCTTCAAATGCCACGCCATCGTCTCGAAGCTGGTTGGCGAATTCGACGATAAGAATGCCATTTTTCGCCGCAAGGCCAACAAGCATGACGATGCCGATCTGGCTGTAGAGATTGAGCGAGCCTCCCATGATCATAAGACCAAACAGCCCGCCACCAACGGCAAGCGGCACCGTCAGGATAATCACTGCGGGGTGGACAAAGCTTTCGAACTGAGCCGCAAGCACCAGATAGACGAGCAGTATCGTAAAGCCGAGAACCAGCCAGATCGATCCCCCTGTCTGCTTCAGCGCACGCGATTCCCCGTCATAGCCAATCGCCGTCACTTCCGGCAGGCTTGACGCCTCGACCTCCAGCCAGTCGAGCGCCTCGCCAAGCGCATATCCCGGCGCGAGCGTCCCTGTCAGCTTGATCGCACGAAGCTTGTTGAACCGTTTGAGTTCGCCCGCATCGGCGGCCATACGCAGGTTCACCAGCGCCGACAACGGCACGACCTCGCCGCTGCGCCCCCTGACATAGACGTTCGACAAGTCCTGTGGGCTGACACGGTCTTCTGCCTCTGCCTGAACGACAACCGCATACTCGTCACCACGGTCGATATAGGTGCCAACCCGGCGCGATCCCATCATCGTTTCAAGCGTGTTGCCGATTTCGCTTACGGAGACACCCAGATCACCCGCGCGAACCGTGTCGATATCGATCAGCAATTGCGGCTTGGTCTCCCGATAATCCGCCTCGAGCTGCTCTATGCCGGGATTGTCTGCTGCTGCTGCGAAAATAGCGTCGCGAGCGCGCGCGAGTTCATCATATGTATCGCCGGCGATCACAAATTCAATTGGTTGTCCCCCGCCCCTGCCGATTGTCGACCCACCGCTCGCAAAAGCGCGCGCCGATGGATACGCTCGAAGTTCGGCGGTCAATTTACCGATCACATCCTGCGTGGTTTCATCACGCTCGTCCCATTCCTTCAGGAAAACGATCATAAGCCCACTGGAAAAATCCGCCGACGACCCGAAACTCGCAGGCGCACGACCAAGTATCCTGCGGACCGACCCCGTCTCGATCATGGGCAGAATTTTCGCTTCAATATCTTTCATGATGCTGGTCATGCGATCAAAACCAGTGCCTTCGGCGGCAGACACATTGACCATAACAAGTCCGGTATCCTCCGACGGCGCCAATTCGGTCTTGAGCGCCATATTCGCAAGCAGCAGGCAGATCGCGACCACGCCAACCGCCGTCGCGCCAACGACGCGCGGTTTGTGGATGAGCGCACGCAGGACGCCGTCGTAACGGACATTGAGGCCTGCAAATCGCTGATCTACAAATTTGGTCAACCGGTTTTCATGGCCGCCTTTGGCCAACAGCTTTGAACAGAGAACCGGAATAAGCGTCAGCGCTACAAAACTCGACAGGCTGACAGCAAAAATCATCGCAATCGCAAGTTCGCGAAACAGCAGCCCCGTATCGCCAGGCAGCAACATCACCGGCACGAACACGGCAATGACAACGGCAGTTGTCGCGATGACGGCGAAGCCGACCTGCCGTGCGCCTTCAAAGGCTGCGATCAGGCGACTTTCACCGCGCTCGATCCGGAAATAGATATTTTCAAGAACAACAATCGCATCGTCGACGACCAGTCCGATCGCCATCACCATCGCCAGCAGCGTCAGCAGATTGATCGAAAGCCCAAGCACCCAAAGCGCGAAAAACGTGCCGATCAACGAAATCGGCACCGTAACGGCAGGAATGATCGTCGCGCGCACCGAGCCTAGAAAAAGGTAGATCACCGCAACCACAAGAAACGCGGCGATCGACAGCGTTTCCCAGACATTGCCGATCGCCGCTGCGATAAACACCGAACTGTCATAGCTGATACCAAGCTCTACCCCGGCGGGGAGCAGGCGACGCAGCTCTTCCAGACGCGATTTGACATCGGTCGCCACCTGCAACGTGTTGGCGCCGGATTGACGTATAATGCCAATGCCAACGCCTTCCTTGCCGTTTGAATGGAAAAACGAATAAGGGTCTTCTGGACCCAGTGCGACACGCGCCACATCGCCAAGTCGCAGCAACGACCCGTCATCTCCGCGCCGGAGAATGAGGCCGCGAAAATCCTCGACACTGGAATATGCACGGCTGACGCGCACGGTCTGGTTCATGTCGCGCGATTCAACCCGGCCCGCCGGTAATTCGACATTTTGCGACCGTAGCGCCGCCTCGATATCACCGGGTGTCAACCGATATGCCGCAAGCGCCTCGCGGTCGAGCCATATACGCATCGAAGGTAGCGACGCGCCTCCCATACGAACACGCGCGACCCCATCAATCGAGGACAAGCGGTCGATGAGCACTCTGTCGGCATAGTCCGCGAGCCAAAGCGGATCACGACCCTCGCCGGTAAGATTAAGCCAAAGCATCGGTCGCGCGTCCGCATCGACCTTGTTGACCTCGGGTGGATCGGCTTCAACGGGCAAATTGTCGAGCGCGGAAGACACCCGGTCACGCACATCATTTGCCGCTGAATCGACGTCGCGCTTCGGCGAAAATTCGATCGAGATGTCGGCGCGCCCATCGCGTGATGAGGAGCGGATTGTTTCAATCCCTTCTATCCCCGCGACACGATCTTCGATGATTTGCGTTATGCGCGCTTCGACAACGCTTGCCGCTGCACCGGGATAGTTGACATCGACCGAAACAATCGGTGGATCTATCGCAGGATATTCGCGAACCGGCAGCCGGGCAAAGGCGACAAGCCCGGCAAGCACCAGCAACAGGCTGAGCACAATCGCAAAGACCGGACGCTTGACCGAGACATCGGACAATATCATCGCGGGGTGCCGCTGACCTGTACGACACCGTCTGCCTTATCGCCCGGGAACACCGGCGCAACCGGCATATCATCGCGGGTCTTGACGGTACCATCGGCGACAATGCGGTCGCCCTTTGCAAGCTTGCCGCTACGGATTTCCACCATACCGTCTGCACGCATGCCGGTTTCGACAACCGTCTTTCGGGCAATATTATCCTTGTCGATCCTGAATATATACTGCTGCTCGCCAAGCGCGATCAGCGCCGTTTCGGGAACGGCAAGCGCCGTCCGTGGATTGGAAACGACTTTGACGGTCATCAACATGCCGGGTTTGAGACGGGCATCAGTATTTGACAGGCGCGCCCGCACCGTGACTGCGCGCGACATACTGTCGATATTGGGGTCAATACTCTCGACATTCCCAAGAAAAACCTCGTCGGGATAGGCCGCTGCCTTCGCCTCTATCGATTGGCCGATCTTGACCGCCGACAGAAACGATTCAGGCAATGTGAAATCAAGCTTGATCGATGAAATATCACTCACCATCGCAATGGCGCTGCCCGATGAAACGACAGTGCCCGGCGATATGCGACGAAGCCCAATCACACCGTCAAAAGGCGCGCGGATAATGCGATCGCCGATCTGCGCCCGGATCGCATTGGCATCGGCTTGCGCCGCATTTGCGAGCGCGAGCTGGGCATCGGTTTGCGCATTGGTGGCAAAGCCACGTTCCTGCAGATTGCGTAATCGGTCGAGCTGTTGCTGCGCCTCGCGCGCACGGGCCTCGACGCCTTTCAGGTCGGCAACCTCTTCGGCGCGGGACAGGACGGCGATCACTTCGCCACGCCGGACGCGCTGCCCATCCTTGAAATTCACGCGCTCGACACGTTCCGTCACGGGCGATGTCAAAATTGTCTGCTCGTTCGCAAACGCTGTTCCAACGCCTTCAACCGTGTCCGCAAAAACCATGTCACCAACGACACCGCCGACGACAGTTGGCGCACGGTCGCGACGGTCTGCGCCAGTATCAGCGCCACAGGCCGCAAGAAGAGCGAAAATCGCTCCAACAAAACATTTTGACCAATGCACGATTCCCGCCGCCTCCGGATTCACAGTTCCTGGCCAATCCAACACTTATAACGCTATCTGGAGTTCACCCTGTTACAACAGTGTTGAATACGTCGCGAAAGTGTCACCTCCCTCGCTTTATTTGTAAATAAATGGCAACATCAAGCGGCAAGCGAAATTTCGTGAACCCTGAACAGGTCCGACAGGGCCGCGACCAATTCATCCATCTGCATTTCACAATGGCACGGCCCGGGTGTCAGACGCAGCCGCTCAGTGCCGCGCGGTACGGTCGGATAGTTGATGGGTTGCACATAGATACCACGTTCCAGCAGCGCATCGGTGATAGCTTTTGCGCAGCGCGCATTGCCGATCTGCACCGGCACAATATGACTTGGCGAAGGCATGAGCGGCAGGCCCGCCGCCACGATGCGTTGCTTTAACGCCGCTGCATTCCGGTGCAGCATCGCACGTTCGCGATCGCTGGTCCGCAGATGACGAACGCTGGCGAGCGCACCTGCGGCCAGAACCGGCGACAGCGACGTCGTAAAAATGAACGACGGCGCGAAGGACCGCACCAGATCAACGATCTTCGCGCTGGCCGCAATATAGCCGCCCATCACGCCATAAGCCTTGGCGAGCGTTCCCGAGATGATATCAACCCTGTCCGCGACACCGTCTCGTGCAGCGACACCCGCGCCCTGCGGACCGTAAAGACCAACGGCATGCACCTCATCAAGAAAAGTCAGCGCGTTGTAGCGCTCGGCGAGCGCGCAAATCGCCTCGATCGGTGCAAAGTCTCCATCCATCGAATAGACCGATTCAAACAGGATAATCTTCGGTGTCTCGGGAGAGATCGTGGCGAGCAGCTCTTCAAGATGATCAAGATCATTATGCCGCCAGATGCGCTTTTCGCAGCGCCCCTGCCGAACACCCTCGATCATCGAGGCATGGTTGAGTTCGTCGGACAGCAGAATACAGCCGGGCAACGCACGCGCGACCGTACCAATCGCGGCTTCATTCGCGACAAAACACGACGAAAACAGCAGGCCATCGCCTTTGCCGTGCAGGCTGGCGAGTTCACGCTCCAGCGCGACATGATAGATGCTGGTCCCGGCAATATTGCGCGTGCCTCCCGACCCTGCTCCAACGCGATCGAGCGCATCGTGCATCGCGCCCAGCACCTTGGGGTGCTGGGCCATGCCAAGATAATCGTTCGAACACCATATCGTCATATCGTCGGCACCCGACGGCCCATGCCACACCGCGGAAGGATACTGTCCCCGCACGCGTTCAAGCGTCGCAAAGCTGCGATAATTGCCGTCGGTTTTCAGCGTCTCCAAATGATCGGAGAACGTATTTTCATAGTCCATTGGACTTACCTTCCTGTCGGAGCCTTCATGCTGCCGCGGCTTCGGCTGCAGCGTCCTTCATGACACTTGCAAGCGTGCCATAGGCAAGCGTCCACGCCGCCTCGACATCGCTGGTAAACGCGTCGCCAAGCCCCTTGCCGAGCGTGAACAGCAGCGCCGCGCCGACGACGTCATAGTGCGCAGGCTCTGCCCCATATCCACTGTGCCGCGCGCCCAGCGCTTCAACGGCGGGCAGGATGGTTTCAAGTTTCGGCAGGCCATTCACCACCGTTGTGATCATCCCCATCAGCGCACGTTTCTGCGTGGTCATGTCTTCGGCAAACAACGATCGCACCTGCGGCGCGACCTCGAACAGCCGGTCATAGAATATATCGGATGCGGTATCGGCAATGGGCACAACCTTGGCCCAGCTTTCTTGAATCAGCGTGATTTGTTCGGGTGTCATTCTACAGGTTCCTTTCAGCTTGAATGTTCGACCATGTAATCCACGGCCGCCTTGATCTGTTCGTCGCTCAGCTCCGCATTGCCGCCACGTTCGGGCATCATCGTTCCACTTGGACCGATATAGCCGCCAATGGCATGTTGATAGAGCGTGTCCTTGCCCTGCGCGATGCGCGGGGCCCACGCGTCCTTGTCGGTGATTTTGGGCGAGTCCGCGACGCCAAGCCCATGACAGGCCTGACACGTCCCTTCCCAGACCGTTCGGCCTTCGAGAAGTTTCGCTTCGACCGGCATGGGAAGCCGGTCGACCGTCACATAGCCTTTGAGCGGTCCGGTTTCGGTCTCGACGGCGGCCACTTCCACCTGTTCCTGTTTAACTTCTCCGCAAGCGGCAAGGGCAACAACAAACACAAGATACGATCTAGGCATGTGACGGACTCCCATTATCGATGGTTCAGGAAGAAATCGGAACGCGGATCACCACACCGCCCATCGTATCGCCGAGCTTGAAGTCGGTTTTCGGCGTATCCTTATGATCGTTGTGGCAGGATACACAGGCAGGCGCGACGGCCTTGTCGGCATAGACGGCGGTGAAATATTTCACGCCACCAAGCTCTTCCTCAGTGTAGTAATTCTCACCCGGATTATCGGAGATATATTGCAGACCGGTCTTCTCAGCCTCGGTCTTGGGCGCATTCTGCTTGTTGATCGGCCACAACGAGAGCAACTGATAGGAAAATGCATCGGTTTTTTCTGCGACCATTTCCGAACCAAATCGAAACATTTGCGCAGGCAACGGCAAGGCATTGTCATCTTCGAAATGTTCGCTGGCCTTGATGATCTTCTTCTCGTTCTGCAACCGGTTGACGACCTTCTGCGTATAAACGGCGCGGTCGGATGCCATCACGGCGTGTAGCGAGTCCGTGAAGAGTTGCGGTTCTATACCTGCTGGTGCGGCGGCCACCTCTTCACCCG
>JBFKAE010000053.1:0-18895 GCA_041621755.1 Sphingomonadaceae bacterium
CCGAATCGGTGGTTTTCGGTTTCAACCTCATTCCGCACAGTGCCGCCGAAACCACTTTTGGAATGGCGCAGGTGGGGGATGCGATCAACATCGAAATCGACATTCTGGCGCGGTATCTTGGGCGAATGCAACAGCTTACAAGATAACAGCGTTATGTGAAGCATGGTGTTGTGTATCACATTTCAATGTGATATCTCGCCGGATATGAGCCAGATATTGATAGAACAGATTCGCAAACGCGTTGCCGGTAGCGAAATTACACGCTCCGGCCTCGCTCGTGCTGCCGGACTTCACGCCAATACACTGCGCGATCTTGACGATCCGGATTGGAATCCGACCGCAGAGACACTGCGCAAACTCGAAATCTACCTTGCGGCGAACAGCAAAAGCCCCGGATTGGTTCCGATTGAAGAGATTATCGAAGAAGCCCGCAATGGTCGTATGTTTATCCTCGTCGATGACGAGGATCGCGAAAATGAAGGCGATCTTATCATCCCCGCGCAAATGGCAACGCCCGACGCGATCAACTTCATGGCGACGTTCGGTCGTGGCCTGATATGTCTTGCACTTGGCAAAAAGCGTGTTGAGCAACTTGGGATCGACCTGATGAGCCGGGCCAACGGCACGCGACATGAAACGGCGTTCACCGTCTCGATCGAAGCCAAGCAGGGCGTCACGACTGGCATATCTGCTGCCGACCGGGCGCGCACGGTTTCCGTTGCCATTGATGCATCGAAAGGTGCGGACGACATCGTGACTCCGGGCCATGTTTTTCCGCTGATCGCGCGTGAAGGCGGTGTGCTGATCCGTGCTGGCCATACCGAGGCCGCCGTCGATGTTGCACGGCTTGCAGGTCTGAACCCGTCGGGTGTGATCTGCGAGATCATGAAGGACGATGGCACTATGGCGCGCATGGACGATTTGATGACGTTCGCGCGCTTGCATGGATTGAAAATGGGCACGATTCGCGACTTGATCGCTTACCGTCTGCGCCATGACCATCTGGTCGAATGCGTCAGTCAAGCGCCGTTCAAATCGGATTATGGAGGCGACTGGCGTGCACTTAGCTATCGCGACAAGACCAGTGGGTCAGTGAACGTCGTGCTGCAAAAGGGGCGCGTCGAACCGGACAAGCCGACGCTTGTACGCATGCACAGGGTGTCGATTTTTGATGATGTCCTGGGGCAGCCTGGTCCCAAGAAACGGATGCTTCAGCGTTCCATGATCGAAATTGGCAAGGCGGGGACAGGTATCGTCGTTCTGCTGATGGCGCCATCGCCCGAAGCGATTTCGCGACAGGTTGGTGGGGAAGATGCCGAAATGGATTTGAGAAGCTATGGTATAGGCGCGCAAATCCTGCATGACCTTGGCGTGCACGACATGATCCTGCTGACGAATGCGCATCGTAATATTGTAGCGATTGACGGCTATGGCCTGAATGTCGTCGGCGAACACCCGATTACGGAGGCTTGAGGCAATGGCGCATGTTCTTTTGGTTGAGGCGCGATTTTATGGCGACATTGCTGATGCCTTGCTCGACGGTGCGCGTCATGCACTGGAAACGACGGGCCACAGCCATGAAACGATCACCGTTCCAGGTGCCCTTGAAATTCCCGCTGCAATCGCGCTGGCATCGGAATCCGGAAAATACGACGCTTATGTGGCACTCGGCACGGTCATTCGCGGCGAGACGTACCATTTTGAAATCGTTGCGGGTGAAAGCGCGCGTGCGATCATGGCACTGACGCTTGACGGGTTGGCGATCGGTAACGGCATATTGACGACCGAAAATGACGAACAGGCATGGGTTCGCGCACGCCGCAGCGACAAGGACAAAGGCGGCGAGGCGGCAAAAGCTGCGCTCGCGCTGCTGGCTTTGCGCGAAAACTTCGGCTGAGACGCCTTTCTGCTTGGGTTTCGGGAGGGTGCCGCCTACATAGCCGACATGCCCACAGACAGTTCTTCTCGAAAAACCATCAAACCGTCACGCGCTGCGGCGCGGCTTGCTGCCGTGCAGGCGCTTTATCAGCGTGAAATGTCGGATGACCCGCTGCCGAAACTGCTTCGTGAATTTCACGAGCACCGGCTTGGGCGCAATATTGACGAAGCGAGTTTTGCGCCAGCCGATCCGGATTTTTTCGATGACCTGGTCTCGGGTGTTATCGAGCGCGGCGCCGATATTGACGCGGCGATTACCGGTGCACTTGCCGAGGGCTGGACGCTTGATCGTCTCGACCGGCCGATGCGTCAGATTCTGCGCTGTGGCGTGTATGAACTCATCGCTCGACTTGATGTCCCGACGGCTGCTGCAATCAGCCAGTATGTCGATGTCGCGAAGGCCTTTTACGATGCACCCGAACCGGGCTTTGTGAACGGTTTGCTCGACAAGGTTGCGAAAGACGTGCGCGCATAGCAATAAAGCTGGCGATGCGCGAAACCGAGATCATTGAACACTTGTTGCGGCCGGTTGCGAAGCATCGCGCGGCGCGGGGGCTGTGCGATGATGCTGCGGTGTGGTCGCCGCCGATCGGTCGCGATCTCGTATTGACGCATGATGTGATTGCCGAGGGTGTGCACTATCTGAAAGCAGACGATCCGTCCGATATTGCGTGGAAGTTGGTTGCGGTCAATCTGTCCGATCTTGCCGCAAAGGGTGCGACGCCGGCAGGCGTCCTGATCGGGCTTGGTTTGCAGACAATGGAGCGGGCGTGGCTTGAACGCTTTGCAGGCGGGCTTGCCCGGGTTCTATCAGACTATGACACAGCGCTTTTTGGCGGTGACACGTCGATAGCCGGTGCGACCAGCCTTGGCTGTACGGCGATCGGACATGTGCCGCGCGGGCAGGCTCTGTCGCGCGCAGGCGCAAGCGCGGGCGATTATCTTTACGTTACCGGAACGATTGGCGATGCCGGACTTGGGCTGGCCATCGCACAGGGCAAGGCTGCGCCTGACAAGATGCTGCTGCGCCGCTATCGCCTGCCAATGCCGCGTTTTGTCGTCGGCCAGGGGCTGTTTGCGGCAGGTGCAAGCGCGGCGATGGATATATCCGACGGTTTGTTGATCGATGCGCGACGGCTGGCCTCGGCGTCTTCGGTATGCGCGGAAATCCGGCTGGATGATGTGCCGCTGTCCGATGCTGCCACAGCGCGGATTGCCGCGGGTGATGACGGTCGCCTTGCCTGTGCGAGCGCGGGCGATGATTATGAATTGCTGTTTTCCGCGCCGCCTGCGTCTGAAGCTGCGCTTGTCGCGCTTTGTGAAAGCGCCGGGACGCCGCTTAGCCGGATTGGCCGAATCAGGGATGGAGCAGGGCTGATCGTCATCGGCGCGGACGGTGGCGCTTTGTCGGTGGAACGGTTCGGCTATGAACACGGGGCCAAAGACGCCGATATAAAGGCGCCCTGAAGCGCGGCGGTTGCATCGCGGCTTGCCAGCAGTGCAGGCATTTGCAATAGCAAAGGCGGAAGGAAATGTACCTTGTGCGTGTGAGGGCACGCGTTTTTGCTACATTTGGGGGGGAACTCATGGATATTGTTGTTGTTGCCATTCTGTGCGGCCTTGCGGCTGTGCTTTACGGCATTGTTACTACAAAAAGCATTACCGGCGCATCTGCGGGTAACGCAAAGATGCAGGATATCGCGTCTGCCATTCAGGAAGGCGCACGTGCCTATCTTGCACGGCAGTATCGGACAATCGCCATTGTCGGCGTGGTTGTCGCTGCACTGGTTTTCTATTTTCTGGGCAGCCTTGCGGCGGTCGGCTTTATCGTCGGTGCGCTTTTGTCCGGCCTGACCGGATTCATCGGCATGAACATCTCGGTAAAGGCGAATGTGCGTACGGCGGAAGCCGCGCGTCAGGGCCTGCAGCAGGGCCTCACGATGGCATTCCGTTCCGGTGCGGTGACGGGTTTGCTTGTCGCCGGGCTGGCGCTGCTCGCAATTGCCGGGTTCTTTTATTATCTTGTCAGCATTGCTGGCTATGAAGCGAACAGTCGCGCGGTTGTCGATGCGCTTGTCGCGCTTGCATTTGGCGCTTCGCTGATTTCGATCTTCGCACGTCTTGGCGGCGGTATTTTCACCAAGGCTGCTGACGTCGGCGCCGACCTTGTCGGCAAGGTCGAAGCCGGTATTCCCGAAGACGACCCCCGCAACCCTGCGGTGATCGCGGATAATGTTGGCGACAATGTCGGTGATTGCGCCGGTATGGCAGCCGATTTGTTCGAAACCTATGTCGTGACCGTTGGCGCAACGATGGTGCTGACCGCACTGCTCGTCAGCAATATTGACAGTGCACAGCTTTATGCGCTGATGGGCCTGCCGCTGATTATTGGTGGCGTCTGCATTCTGACCTCGATCATCGGGACGTTCTTTGTGCGTCTTGGCGGCTCGCAGAACATCATGGGTGCGCTTTACAAGGGATTCTGGACGACAGCGGCGCTGTCGGTTCCGGCGCTCTGGTTCGTCACCGATTATGCGCTTGGTGGCATGGAAGTGGAAATTGGCGGCTTTACCGGGCGCGCACTTTTCTACTGCATGCTTGTCGGGCTTGGCGTGACCGGCCTTATTGTCTGGATCACCGAATATTACACCGGCACCAACTACCGTCCGGTGCGTTCGATCGCCAAGGCATCGGAAACCGGTCATGGCACCAACGTTATTCAAGGACTGGCGATCAGTCTTGAATCAACGGCGCTACCCACGCTCGTCATCTGCGCGGGCATTATCGTTGCCTATAGTCTTGCCGGGTTGATCGGCATTGCGTTTGCGGCAACCTCGATGCTGGCGCTTGCCGGTATGGTTGTTGCGCTCGACGCCTATGGTCCTGTGACCGACAATGCCGGTGGTATTGCCGAAATGGCCGGTCTTGACGACGAGGTGCGTAACCGCACCGATGCGCTTGATGCGGTTGGCAATACGACGAAGGCTGTCACCAAGGGCTATGCGATCGGGTCGGCGGGTCTTGCTGCTCTCGTCCTGTTCTCGGCGTATACGACCGATCTGCGGACGTTCTTCCCGGATATCACGGTCGATTTCAGCCTTGAAAATCCCTATGTCATCGTCGGGCTTCTGCTTGGCGCATTGCTGCCATATCTGTTTGGTGCAATGGGCATGACGGCAGTGGGTCGTGCGGCAGGGGACGTCGTCAAGGATGTCCGCGAACAGTTCGCCAATGACAAGGGCATCATGGCAGGCACCAGCCGTCCAAACTATGCCCGGACCGTCGACCTTGTCACGAAAGCCGCGATCAAGGAGATGATCCTGCCGTCGCTGCTGCCGGTGTTGACGCCGATTGTCGTGTACTTTGCGATCACGGCGATTGCCGGTCAGGCGCAGGGCTTTGCGACGCTTGGCGCCGTTCTGCTTGGCGTCATCGTCTCGGGGCTGTTTGTCGCCATTTCGATGACATCGGGCGGCGGCGCATGGGACAATGCCAAGAAGTTCATCGAGGACGGCAATCATGGCGGCAAAGGCAGCGAAGCCCACAAGGCTGCTGTGACTGGCGATACGGTCGGCGATCCCTACAAGGATACGGCTGGCCCGGCGGTGAACCCGATGATCAAGATCACCAACATCGTTGCACTGCTATTGCTGGCGAGCCTTGCCGCTCACTAGGTCGAGTTGATATTCAGCCCTGCCGGTCTGCAAATGCTGATTTTCCGCGCTGCCGATGCTCACGTACCTGGAGTACGCTGCGCTTCGGGTCACGGAAAATCAGCATTTTCGCCACGGTATCTTCTGAATCTCAACACGACCTAAGCAACACACTGCAGACACAGAAAAACCCCGTCGGATCGCTCCGGCGGGGTTTTTCTGTGTCCTCATGCCGAACGCAGTTTAGAAGCGTATGATGGTTCCGCAGCGCTCGACTATGTGCAGGAGAGGCGGGAGGCGAGTGTGGCTTTGATGCCCGAAATTTATTGCGGGCCGCCGGGAGGGGCACCAGCGCCAACAGCGCCGATATTGCCGAAAATGTCATTGAACAGGCCGCCCTTGCGGCCATAGACCGGCGTTTTTTCGTCAGCCGGATCGAGCTGGACAATCTGGTCAAGTGTCGTATCGCGGTCGATTTTGGTGACATTGCTGTTTTTATCGAACGTGATTTTCAGCACATCCTGCGTCTTGGGTTTTGTCGGAACGAAGGCGAGTTGCTTCGTGGTGCGCGCGACATAGTACCAGACGCTGTCGTCCCATTGGCTGGCAAAGGTCGGACGGCCGAGCGTCTTTGCGACGGATGCCTTGTTGTCGACACCCGGCGTGAGTTCGCTGACAAGTTCTTCGTCGGCGATATAGCCCTGGCGGTCTTCGATGCGTGCACATCCACCAAGCGCCAGTCCCGCCACCAGCGCACCGGCAATGAATGTTCCTGCAATCCGCCGCGTGTTCATGCTTCACTCCAAATGTTCAACCGAATTTCCATCGGCCCGCGCGCCTCTGGCGCATTGACCTATTGTCCTTCTGCCTCAATATGCATGTTGTCGCGGCGCGGCAAGCCGCCGTACGCCATGATCATGTGATTTGAAACCTGAAGCGAAGCTGAAAATATGCAACTGAACTTTCTGAAACGGCGAAAAGCCGCCGACGAAGAAATCCGCGCGGCGCATATTTATGCCGCAGTGACCGATCGTGCGCGCGTTCCCGATTGGTATATAGCGTGCGCGGTGCCCGATACGGTTGACGGGCGTTTTGACATGGTTGTGCTGATGCTGTCGCTCTATCTGCTGCGACTCGAGGCGTGTGATGATGATGCAGAAGCGCGGCGCATGTCGACCCTGCTATACGAACGCTTTGTTGCGGATATGGACGCGTCGCTGCGGGAA
Source organism: Sphingomonadaceae bacterium (assembly GCA_041621755.1). GTDB lineage: Bacteria > Pseudomonadota > Alphaproteobacteria > Sphingomonadales > Sphingomonadaceae > Sphingosinicella. The sequence continues at coordinate 6,818 of JBFKAE010000053.1, forward strand.
ATCGGCATTGGAGACATGGTGATTTCAAAGCATGTGGGCCGTGCGATGGAAGCCTTGGGCGGGCGCAACAACGCCTATCGCGTCGCTTTTGTCGACGATGCTGAAAGCCCGAGCGATGTGCTGGAACGGAATTTATATCGTGGCGAGGCGCCATCGCCTGCAGCTCTGGCGCTTGCCGCGGAAAGTGCCCGGCACGAATGGGACAGGCTGAATAGCCTGTCGCTTGATGCCTTGTTGGGGAAGGTAAAATGACAACGGAATTTTCGCGTGCTCTTTCCCTCGATTCGATTGGTGAGACGCGCGCGCACGAAATGTCTGCCAATGATACCGAACGCCACCTGGTCGCGGCACGTTTTGACCTGCGCGGCGTGCAATCGCTGGAGGCGCGCTTCGACGTCCGAAAGGATGCAAAGGGTATCCGCGTGACCGGTCGCGTGACTGCCGATGTCATACAAGCCTGTGTGACGTCGGGAGGCGATGTCCGGTCATCCATCGACGAGCCGGTTGACCTGCTGTTCGTATCGCCTGAAAACTTGGCGCGTGCCGAGGAAGAAGTCGAACTTTCCGGTGATGATTGTGAAACGCTGCCGCTTGAGAATCGCAGCATTGATCTTGGCGAAATCGCAGCCCAAACGCTTGGGCTGGCGCTTGACCCTTATCCGCGCCTCAGCGATGCGGAGATCGCCGAAGCACGCAGGTTGTTGATGAGCGAGGAGGCCGCGGCCAAAGCGGAGATCGAAGCCAAGGCAGCGAAGAACCCGTTTGCGGTGCTCAAGGGCAAATAGGCTTCGCCTTCGCCGCCGCGACTGCGTTCGGAGCGATCGTATCTGGACTGCGCCTTAAAACGGAACGTCGTCGTCGAGATCGTCGTCATAGGTCGGCTTGTTGTTCTGACGCCCGCCGCCGCCGCCGCCGGTACCGCCGCCAAAGCCGCCGCCTGATCCGCCATCGTCTCCGTAGCCGCCGCCACCGCCGCCGCCGCCTTCACGGCCATCAAGCATGGTGAGCTCGCCACGGAAACGCTGTAGCACGATTTCGGTTGTGTATTTTTCGGCGCCTGACTGGTCGGTCCATTTGCGGGTTTGCAACTGGCCTTCGACGTAAACCTTGCTGCCCTTTTTCAGGAATTTTTCAGCGACCTGCGCCAGATTTTCGTTGAAGATGACAACGCGGTGCCATTCGGTCTTTTCGCGGCGTTCGCCCGACTGCTTGTCGCGCCAGTTTTCCGAGGTTGCGAGGCTGAGCTGCACAACCTTGCCGCCATTGTTCATGGTGCGGACTTCGGGGTCCGCGCCGAGATTGCCGATAAGTATGACCTTGTTGACGCTGCCCGCCATTTTTCCCCTCTCGAATCGCTTAGGCGCCGATCAGCGCCTTTGAGATCCAGTATGTAGCGCCTGCACCAATATATGCCATCGCAAATAGGTATGCGAACATGAATGCTGGCCATTTCCAGCCATTGGTTTCGCGTCGCGTGACGGCAAACGTCGAAATACACTGCGGAGCAAAAACGAACCATGCGAGGAAGGCGAGTGCGGTTGGAATGCTCCATGCGCTGCGCAGGCGTTCGACCAGTGAAACTTCAACCTGTGTTTCGTCGCCGTCCAGGCTGTAGACCGTACCGAGCGCCGCGACCGCAACCTCGCGCGCGGCCATGCCCGGGACAAGCGCAAGGCTGATTTCCTTGTTAAAGCCGATCGGTTCGAACACGTAATTGAGCCCTGCGCCGATGCGACCGGCAATCGAATAATCGACCTGCGATACGCCGCTGTCTTTGGGGGCGACCGGATAGCTGGCAAATGCCCAGAGCACGATGGTCGAGGCCAGAATGATCGTGCCTGCGCGCTTTAGAAATATATAGGCGCGCTGCCACAGGCCGATCAATATATCGCGCAGGACCGGAAGCTGGTATTTCGGCATTTCCATGAGGAAGCCGCCGCCTGCACCCTTGATGACCGTGCGTTTGAGCGCAAAGGCCGCAAGCATCGCGCCGATCACGCCGCTTAGATAAAGTCCGAACAGCACCAGCCCTTGAAGATTGGCAAAGCCGACTTTCTGGTCAGGGATAAAGGCGGCGATGATGATCGCATAAACCGGCAGCCGCGCCGAACAGGTCATGAGCGGCGCGATCATGATCGTGGTCAGCCTGTCCTTTGGATCGTCGATCGAGCGCGTCGCCATAATGCCGGGAATGGCGCAGGCGAACGAGGACAGCAGCGGAATAAAGGCCCGGCCATTCAGCCCGACCTTCGCCATCAACTTGTCCATCAGGAACGCGGCGCGCACCATGTAGCCGGACTGTTCAAGCACGAGGATGAAGGCAAACAGGATCAATATCTGTGGCAGGAAGATAACCACAGCGCCGACACCAGCCAAAAGCCCGTCGACGATCAGCGAACGCAGCCAGCCGACAGGCAGCGATGCGCGCGCTATGTCCTGAAGTGCGCCAACGCCGCCATCGATCAGGTTCATCGGCGCTTCTGCCCAGGCAAAGACCGACTGGAACATCACGAACAGGATCGCGGCGAGCAGGATCGGGCCTGCGATCGCGTGCAGCGTAAGATTGTCGACCGTGCGGGTCATCTGTCCGACGCGACTGGTCGATGATACTGTCGCGGACGAAATCCGGCGCGCTTCGCTTTGCAGCGCCTTGATGTCAATCGGGGGCTGTGCGGGCTTTGCCTCTGTGCCAAGCAGCGGCGTCAGCGCCGATTTCAGCGCGTCGAGCCCATGTCTGCGCACGGCGACGGTTGCGACGACGGGGACGCCAAGTTCGGCTTCCAGCTTTTCAATATCGATCTTCAGCCCGTCGCGCGTCGCAAGGTCAATCATGTTGAGCGCGACGATCATCGGCAGGCCAAGGCGCGCCACTTCGAGCACGAAGCGCAGGTGATTGCGCAAATTGGTTGCATCGACGACCGCGACCACAAGGTCGGGCGCACGTTCGCCCTGCTGGTGGCCAAGCAGGACATCGCGCGTGACGACTTCGTCTGGGGATTTCGGATCGAGGCTATAAGCGCCGGGAAGGTCGATCACTTCGGCGGCCGAACCGTCGACAAGCTTGGTCATTCCCGCTTTGCGTTCGACGGTGACGCCGGGATAATTGCCAACCTTCTGTCGTGACCCGGTCAGCGCATTGAACAGAGATGTCTTGCCGGCATTGGGGTTGCCGATCAGCGCAAGTCGGGGTGCGAGGCTGACAACGCTCACTGTGCAGAGACCTTGACCAGGGCGGCAAAGCGTTTGCGCATGGCGACGATATTGGTGCCGACACGGACGGCGATAGGATCGGCGCCGAATGCCGCGCGGTGCAGGACTTCGACATCGACTCCTTCGTCAAACCCCATCTCGCGCAGACGAAGTGCATCAGCGGCATGGATGCCGCTATCATCAATCAAGGTAATCACCGCACGCTGTCCGGCGCGAAGTTCATCAATCTGCAGATCTGGCATGGAGCTAATGATAATCTTTCGCAAAGCTTTTGCGAACGGTTATCATGTTAATCCTATAAAGGCCAGAGCTGACTCGTGCGCTGTTTCGCCGCGCTAATTCGGTGGATATCTGAGGCGGCCAAGAAAGCGGGAGAGGCGCGGGCGGTCACGCGTCGCCTCGCCCAGACGGGACTTTGCCGTCTCGAACTGCATGATGTTATCGATTCGCCGGTCGAGGAAGGCGAGGGTTTCGATGTGGTCCTCGCTCTCGTCCTGCAACCAGTACATAAGAACGGCGCCATAAACACCGCCAAGCGTCATACGTTTTGTATAGTGGTTATAGTCGGTTGCCGTGTCGCCCGCCGCGCGCCAGATCGCGTCTGCGGTCGACCACAAGGTCCGCATTGAACGTGATGCATTTTGCGGTTTCGCCAATATTGCAAGCGCGCGCCTGACGGCTTCCTTGTGCGGGGCGGCGTGTTCGAGACGGATGCGAATAGCCTCGGTGATTTTTTCACGGACCTTCCGCTCTGCGAGGCCACGGCTTTCAAAAGTACGCAGCATGTCGTCGTCGGCCTTTTCGATATAGGCGGCGATCATGTCTGTATCGCGTGGAAAAACGAGTCGCGCGCGATCGTGCGGAATGCCGATGGCTTGTGCTGCCGTGGCGAGCGCCGTATCGCTCCAGCCGTCAAAGGGAACACTGGGCAAAAGCGCCTCGATCAACGGCTGGCGCAGTTCGTCGAGTGTCATTTCAAGCGGCGCAGGGGTGGCGATTTCTGTCATAATCGCTATAATGACGCCGAATTGCCACGACCGCTAGATACTGTGGCAAAGGGCAGCGGTGAAATTGCAAAGATTTTCGCCATTTCGCTTGCCCGGATACGCCTGATCTGTTAGATCGCGCGCTCGTTTCCGCCAAGGCCTGCCTCTGGCGGCCAAATTATTTTGTGCTCATATTGCCGGAATGTCCGGTGTATTGATTGGAGTTGTTGACTGCATGCAAATCATCGTTCGCGACAATAATGTCGATCAGGCGCTGCGCGCGCTCAAAAAGAAACTGCAGCGCGAGGGCGTTTACCGCGAGATGAAACTGCGTCGTCATTACGAGAAACCGTCGGAAAAGCGGGCGCGCGAAAAAGCCGCAGCGGTTCGCCGCGCGCGCAAGCTCGATCGCAAGCGTGAAGAACGCGACGGTATCAACTAGGACGTAAGTTCCAAGCGCGTCCGGTTTTCTACTTTACATCGTTGGAGTGCTGGCAATGTCAAATGCGACGGCTGCAAAGCGCGGTATCGGTCTTGGCCCCTGGGTTGCCTCGATCGCGATCATGGTTGCCATCATGGTATGGCTCGCCAATTACGGCACCGAAATTTTCAGGAAGTATGACAATATGCAGACGACTGAATCGGGCTTGATGTACGAAGTTCTCAACGATGCCGACGGCGAGAAGCCGATCGCAACCGATACAGTCCTGGTGCATTATGAAGGCAAGCTTCAGGACGGCACGGTTTTCGATTCGAGCTATGCGCGTGGTGAGCCTGTGCCGTTCCCGCTGGATGCTGTCGTTCCCGGGTTCAGCGAAGGTATCCAGTTGATGCCAAAGGGATCGAAATTTCACTTCGTATTCCCGCCGCATCTTGGCTATGGCGCGCAGGGCGCAGGCGGCGTCATCCCACCGAATGCGACGCTCGATTTTGTTGTTGAATTGCTCGACATCGCTCCGCGCGAAGCTGCTGCACCTGCCGAGGCTGTTGAAACATTCGATTCTGCCGCGGGTGCTCAACCAGCCGAATGATCGGCGCTATATTTAACGCAAGGACTGGCCTGCGCGCTCGCCGCGCAGTGCGCTGAACCAGCTGATCGGTGTATCCAGCCGCTGGCTGCCGTCGAGCGAAAATGTGATAAATTCGGCGCGCCCAACAATGTTTTCGACAGGCAAGATGCCAAGTCCGCCTTCTTCGGGTGCAAAGCGGCTGTCGGCGGAGCGATCGCGATTATCACCCATCAGGAATATATGACCTTCGGGTATGCGAACGACAGGCGTGTCGTCTGCGGTTGAAAATAGCAGGTCCAGAACTGCATAGCTGCGCCCGCCCGGTAGCGTCTCAATAAAGCGTGGATAGCGGCAAAAGCTGCGTCCGTCGCGTATCAGGCGAAATTCAGGCTCCGCGCAATGCATGTTGTGGCTTTCTTCGACGATCACGGGAGATGTCGGTCGTTTCTCGATTGCAGCGCCGTTCAGAATCAACTGCCCCTCACGCATCTGCACCGTATCGCCGGGCAATCCTATGACGCGCTTGATCCAGTCGTCATGCGTTTCAGGCGATTTGACGACGATGATATCACCACGGTCGGGCAGCTTGCTGAACAGTCGCCCCTTCATTTCAGGTAGAACTTGAATGAATGGCGACAAGTAGCTGTAGCCATAAGGATATTTTGTGACAACGAGGCGGTCGCCAACCAGCAGCGAAGGCACCATCGATTCCGACGGGATGTAGAAAGGTTTGGCGACAAATGACCAGATTGCCATGACGGCGAGGCCAAGCAGCACAGAATATCGAAATTCCTTGCCCCAATCGATTGGGGTTTTCGGCTTTTTGCTCATGAAAGCGGTCTTGCGGTAATCAGCACCATAGCCTGCGCCCAGGGGTGATCATCGGTAATGGTGAGATTTATATCGACTGCGCAGCCTTCGGGCGTGAGATCGATGAGCCGCGCCGCTGCGCCGCCCGTAAGCTGCAGTGTCGGCTTGCCGCCGGGCAGGTTGATGACGCCCATATCCTTGAAAAACACGCCGTTCCTGAACCCCGTGCCGAGTGCCTTTGCGCACGCTTCCTTGGCGGCGAACCGCTTGGCATAGGATGCGGCGCGCGTCATCACGCGGCGTTCGGATTTGGCGATTTCAATGTCGGTGAACAGCCGCGTTATAAAGCGGTCGCCAAAGCGCGTGATGCTCGCCTCGATACGCTCGATATTGCAAAGGTCGGACCCAAGCCCAATGACGTGCACTATCCCTGTGTCCCGTCCTGTGACTGGCTTCGCGCTGCATCCATCAACTGGCGCATTTCGTATATGGCCTTTTCAAAGCCGATAAAGACCGCTTCGCCAACCAGAAAGTGACCGATATTGAGTTCGGACAGTTCAGGAATGGCAGCGATTTCTGCAACATTGTCAAAGCGTAGACCGTGGCCAGCGTGAACTTCAAGGCCGCGTTTTGCCGCAAGGCTTGCCCCGGCGGCAAGGCGCCTGGCTTCGTCCTGACGGGCCTCTTCGCCAAGGTTGGCATAAAGACCGGTGTGCAATTCGACGACAGCCGCGCCAATGGCTGCAGCGCTTTCAATCTGTTGTGGTTCGGGTTCGATAAACAGGCTGACCCGGCAACCACGCGCGGAAAGCCGTTCAACAAAGTGTCGCAACATCGGCTGGTTCGCCATGACGTCGAGGCCGCCTTCGGTCGTCCGTTCTTCGCGCTTTTCAGGTACGATGCACACGGCGTGGGGGGCGTGTCGCAGCGCGAATTCGAGCATTTCCTCGGTCGCGGCCATTTCAAGGTTAAGGGGCAGGTCGATTTCGTTGGTCAGGCGGACAATGTCTTCGTCGCTGATATGACGTCGATCCTCGCGCAAGTGTGCTGTAATACCATCGGCGCCCGCGGCTGCGGCGATGTGTGCGGCCCTTACAGGGTCAGGATGCACCCCGCCGCGTGCGTTGCGGATCGTTGCGACGTGGTCGATATTGACCCCAAGGCGAAGCCGTCCGGTCACGCTGCGGCCCGCGACCCGGGTTTGATCGCTTCTATCCGTGCCAGATCGGGTGGAATCTTGTCGGCTTCATATGTCGGCACATCAAGCCGGATGAGAGAGAAAAGTGGTACGCCAATATCGGCTGCGCCGTTCGAACGATCGACAAGACAGCCGCCTGCAACGACCGTGCCGCCAGCCTTCTCGATCGCGGTAATTGCTTCACGCGAGGACAGGCCGGTTGTCACCACATCTTCCATCATCAATATTTTCTGGCCGGGCTCTAGCGAGAAGCCCCGGCGCAGCTCAAACGTACCGCTTGGCCGTTCGACGAACATGGAGGGAACGCCAAGCGTACGCGCCATTTCGTATCCTGCTATCAGCCCGCCCATCGCAGGTGCGACCACCGCACTGATCTGGTCCCGCAGATTGGAAGGGATTTTCGCGGCAACCGCTGCGACAAGCCGCGCGGCGCGCGCCGGGTCCATCAAGACCCGCGCACATTGCAGATACATTGGCGAACGCAGCCCCGATGACAGGATGAAATGCCCTTCGAGCAAAGCCTCGGCAGCGCGAAATTCGTCAAGTATCGCTTCGTCGGTCATGCTTTCAGTCGCTCCACAGATGTTACCGCATCGGTTGCCCGAAGTGCGGCGAGGATATTCGTCAGATGGGCAAGATTGTCCACCTCTACATCGAGTATAAAGGTATGAAAATCGCGATCACGGTGATGCGTCCTCAGATTCACGATGTTCGAACCATGCTTTGCCAATACGGTGGTCATGGTCGCCAGACTGCCCGGTTCGTGACGAAGTACGGTCGACAATTTGACAACGGCGCCGTCATTATCGTCGCCCCATCCAAGGTCCAGCCATTCGCGACCATCGGCGTCCGCAAGCGTCGAACAGTCGATTGTGTGGACGTCAATGCTTCCGGATTGTCGACGGATGCCGATAATCCTGTCGCCGGGTATCGGGTGGCAGCATTCGGCAAGGTGCACGGAAACACCGGGGGTGAGTCCCTTAATGGAAATGGCCGCGCGCGGATTTTTCTTCGCCCGGCGTTTCGCGCGGGCATGCAAAATGCGTCCCGGAAGCAGCGCATCGATCAGTGCGTCGTCTTCGACCTTGTGCGAGGCCAGCGCGATCAGCAAGTCTTCGCGATCATGCAGGCCAAGGCGTTTTAGTGCATCGTCAATCGCCCTTTCCGAGAGTTTGACGTCGAGCCGCTTGATCGTATCGTCGAGCAATTGCTGGCCGAGCGACAATTTGTCCTCGCGCTCCTTGTGGCGTGTATAGCGTCGGATCGCGGATCGAGCCTTTGCCGTGACAACAAAGCTTTCCCATGTCGCATCGGGTTCCTGTCGGGCCGAGCGCAGGATTTCGACCTGATCGCCATTTGCAAGCTGGGTACGCAGTGGCACCACGCGACTGTTCACCTTGGCGCCGACGGTCGTTTGTCCAAGTTCGGTGTGCAGCGCGAACGCAAAATCCACAGGCGTCGCGCCACGTGGGAGCTGTATCAATTCCCCTTTGGGCGTGAAGCAGAAAACCTGATCCTGGTAGAGGCCAAGCTTGGCATGCTCCATCATCTCTTCGTGGCTGTCGGCGTTTTCGATGATTTCAAGAAGGTCGGACAACCAGGGATATTCCTGTGGCCGGGCGTTTTCTGCCTGTTGTTTATAGGCCCAGTGTGCGGCGAGCCCCATTTCGGCCTGATCATGCATGGTGTTCGTGCGGATCTGGATCTCAACACGCATGTGATCGCCATGAATGATTGTCGTGTGGATGCTGCGATAACCGTTGCGCTTGGGCGTTGAGATGAAATCCTTGTAGCGCCCCGGCACCATCGGCCAGCGTTGGTGGATGATACCAAGCGCGCGGTAACAATCATCGGGCTGTTCGACGAGGACGCGAAACGCGATGACGTCGGACAATTGTTCAAACGCGATGTGGCGTTCCTGCATTTTGCGCCAGATCGAAAAGGGCTGTTTTTCCCGACCCGTCACCATTGCCTCGACACCATGCCGTCGCAAAACCTCGGAAAGGTCGCTTGCAATGCGCTCAAGCACGTCGCCGCCGCCTGCGCGCAGGCGTTCAAGGCGGGTTACGATGGATGTGTAGGCTTCGGGTTCCAGTTCGGAAAACGAGATTTGCTTCATCTCGTCCATGAATTCGTACATGCCAATGCGTTCGGCAAGCGGCGCGTAAATATCCATCGTCTCGCGCGCAATGCGTTTGCGTTTGTCGATGTCCTTGATGAAATGAAGCGTCCGCATATTGTGCAGCCGGTCGGCGAGTTTGACGAGCAACACACGGATGTCGTCCGACATGGCCAGCAGAAATTTGCGGAAATTTTCCGCCGTGCGTTCGCTTTCCGACTGGGCCTCGATACGTGACAGCTTGGTGACGCCATCGACAAGCCGCGCAATGTTCTTGCCAAAAGTCTTTTCGATTTCGTCAGGTGTGGCGAGCGTATCTTCGATCGTGTCGTGCAGGATCGCTGTTGCGATGGTTTCATCGTCAAGACTGAGATCGGTGAGGATGCCGGCGACTTCGATGGGGTGCGAAAAATAGGGATCGCCCGATGCGCGAAGCTGGCTGCCGTGCGCTTTTACCGAAAACACATAGGCGCGATTCAGCAGATCCTCGTCCGCATCGGGATCGTAGGCCTTTACCTTTTCAACAAGTTCATATTGCCTGAGCACGCGCGCCTTTCACCATTCAGCCGAAGACATTATCGGCTGACGATATCCAAGGCTACGAAGATTACCAGACCTGTATGTGCTTAACCGATGTCGAGGTCGGGGACGATTGGCGTCGGCTTTGGCGGTGCAGCGGCGGTCAGGCGCAGGGCTTCGGCGCTTTCAGCCAGATTGCCGACCTCATCCGTCGTATCGTCCTCGTCAACGATGACCCGTTGCATGCTTGCAACCAGCGCTTCGTTCAAGTGCTTGGACTTGACCTTTTCCTCTGCAATCTCGCGCAGCGCCACGACGGGGTTTTTATCGCGGTCGCGTTCGACGAGCAGTTCCGCGCCGCTTGAAATCTGGCGTGCGCGTTGCCCGGCCTGCAGGACGAGATCGAAACGGTTAGGGACTTTGTCGACGCAATCTTCGACGGTGACGCGTGCCATGCTGGCAACTCCACAGCTAAAAGGAGGAAATTTCGTGAACGCGCGATTTAGGGGTTGGACAGCGAAGAGTCAAGGAAAACGGCTTTGTGAATGTACGCCAAGGCACTATGGCGTGGCGTCATGTCCCTTCTGCCCATTCTTTACATCGACGCGCACCTGATCGTTATCGATAAACCCGCCGGGCTTGCCGTTCATGCCGGTTCGAAAACGCCCTATAGTCTCGACGATCGACTATCCGAGCTGACATTCGGGTTTCAGCGTTTGCCGCAGCCCGCGCACAGGCTTGATCGTGACACGTCGGGCTGTCTTGTTCTTGCGCGCCATCCAAAGGCGCTGAAGCGTCTGGGCCAGATGTTCGAGGCAAAGCAAATCGAAAAAACCTATCTTGCCATTATCGACGGTGTGCCGGGTACAGATGCGGGCCGGATCGATGCGCCGCTGGAAAAGGTTTCGACGCGGGAGAGCGGCTGGCGGATGGTTGTTGGCGTGAACGGCAAGTCCGCGCAGACCAATTGGCAGGTGATAAAGGCGGGCGGGGGCAGGGCGCTTGTCGAATTCAGGCCCGAAACCGGACGCACGCACCAGATACGCGCCCATGCTGCGCATGCCCTGTTTCCGATCGCGGGCGACCCGGTCTATGGCGCAGGTGGCGGTGACCACGCGCCTATGCGGCTGCACAGTGCGCGGCTGGTCATTCCCTACGCAAAAAATGGTGCGCCTGTTGACGTTACGGCGGACCTGCCCACAGACTGGCCGACGCTTTCCGATCAAGCCTGATCCATGAACGAAAAAGGGCCGCCCGTCCGGACGACCCTTGTTCATAGCGTGACGAAAGGGGGAAGCGTTAAGCGACCTTGCGACGCCGTGAAGCAAAACCGATACCGGCAACGCCAAGGCCAAGCAGGCCAATCATGCCGGGTTCAGGAACCGCGCTGACCGTGTCGAGCACCAGATCCCAGCCGGGGCTGCCGTTGAACACGAAGCTCAGCAGGTTTGTGCCACCAGCAGCAAGAATTGCCGCTTGCGCTTCGCTGACCGCAAAGGCGATCGAGAACGGCACGCCTTCGGTCGACAGCGTCTTCACGCCGAGCGAACCGCCATCAAGGAAGGCCTCGACCGTGTTGTCGCCACCGGCTGCATTGTCATTGAAAAGGAAGTCGAGCTTCAGTGACAGCGTGTTGGCGAGTTCGAGGTTCGCTGCAATGTCATAGGTCAGCGTAACCGTAGAATCTTGTAATGGGCCATTATTGGCCAACATCACGCCCGGGACGACGAAAACTTCAGCGTTTGGCGTGGCAGGGCTACCGAAATGGGTAAAAGCACCGATCGAAAGTGTGCGGCCACCAGCAGAGCTAGTGTCAGCGCCATCGTGCACTTCCATCGCGTTGGAGCTAAAATCGTCGATGAGGACGATGCCAGCGTTCGCCTGGCTGGCAAACCCAAGTGCAAGTGCGCTCAGCGCCGCTGTGAAATACAATTTACTCATGTTTGCTTCCTAGCTTACCAAAAAGAATATTTATGGCCCGCCGACAACCAAGCACAGGTCGTGCCAAAATCCACAGATCCATGTTAAACAGGCCTTTATGCGGTTAACAAATTAGAGGGTGGCTGGATTTGTAAAAATTTCCGACAACCACGCGACGCGCTTGTATATTTTGCCGGGAACGATGCATTTGCTTGCATCGCGGGCGGCGCGCGCATAGATCGCGCGCATGACCGCAGACCTTTCGCGCATTCGCAATTTTTCGATCATCGCCCATATCGATCACGG
>JBFKAE010000054.1:0-18672 GCA_041621755.1 Sphingomonadaceae bacterium
TTGCATTTGATAAAAAATACAGAAAGACCATAATAGAAATAACTTTTAGTAATTTCAGCAACCTTCAGGCAATTTCAAAGTCCTCAGGGCCGCTAAAACAGACGGATACCGGGCATTTCTTCTATATCTCATGAAGATTCTTAGAATGCTTTCGAAGAGCATGGACACCCTCTTGATTTGTGTAGGCAGAGTGCCGAAATGCGTGATTGCCTGACAAGTGTTCCACATTGTATTTTTTCTAAAGTTATAATGCGCGCCACTTGAGGAGAAGAGCGGTGATGTACACGCTCCAAATCAACGGCAAATCGCATAACGTCGAAGCTGCATCCGATACCCCCCTGCTTTGGGTTTTGCGCGATCATCTCGGTATGACCGGCACAAAATTTGGATGCGGCATCGCGCAATGTGGAGCGTGCACCGTTCATGTTGACGGAGAAATGGTTCGCGCGTGCCAATACCCATTGGATGCCGTGGGTGAAAGCGAAATAACGACCATAGAAGGGTTATCGCCCGATTCTGCCCACCCCCTGCAACAGGAATGGGTGGCATTGGACGTGCCGCAATGCGGCTATTGTCAGTCGGGCATGCTGATGGCAGCGGTAGCGCTTCTGAAAAATGTGCAAAAACCAACCGACGACGATATCGATGCCCATATGATCAATATATGCCGGTGCGGCACATATCCGCGTATTCGCCAGGCAATACATCGGGCCGCCGCAACTCTGAAAGCGTGAGGCTACACCCACATGTCACAGACAATCCTTCTGGACCGTCGCAAATTTCTAATTACTTCCGCCGTCGTAGCAGGGGCCTTGGCAATCAGTGTCAAGATACTCACATCTGATGCCAAAGATCAGGAAAGCGCAGCATCATTTGGGGTTTGGCTGTCGATTCTACAGGACGGCACACCTGTGTTGACCACTCCCAAGATCGAAACGGGGAACGGCACAAATAGCTCGATGGCAATGTTCCTTTGCGAGGAACTGGATTGCGACCCTTCCTCTGTCCGCCTGGAAGAAGCCGATATCAATCGCGATTACCGCGAGGGGAAGGTAATTTCATCCACGGGCGGCTATCTAGCGTGGTTTTCCGGGCGCTCCAATCAGTTTCGGGAAGCAGTGCAGCAAGCAGGCGCTAGTGCTCGGGAGAGGTTGAAAAAGGCTGCGGCCGACCGCTGGGATGTCGCCATGGAAGATATTTCCAGCAGTGACGGAACAATGCGCCATGCCGCGTCCGGGCGCTCGTTCGGCTATGGCGAACTTGCGCTTGCTGCAGCGTCTGTAAAATTGCCTGAAGAACCGCAAATCAAAAAAGCGGAAGACTGGACGTTGATTGGTAAACGCTCGCTTCACCAACTTAACAGCGCGCGCAAAGTGGACGGTTCAGGCGTATATGGAATTGACGTGCAAGTTCCTGGAATGCTCTACGCATCCGTGCTGCAGGCTCCCGTTCAAGGCGCGCAGCTGCGCAGCTTCAATGCCGGCACTGTGCGCACGATGCCAGGGGTCAAAAAAATCGTCTTGCTGGGCCCCAAAAATGACAAGTCTACTCCCGCCACGCGCCTGAGCCGCCTGCGCAGCGCTATTGTAGTCGTCGCCGATCATTATTGGAATGCGAAAAGGGCAACCGACGCGATCGAGGCCGACTGGGATGAGGGCGCCGCTGGGGCTGTCACCAGTGAGACAATTCGCGCGCGCTTTCGCGCGAAGCTCGATGAACCGAGCAAGACAGAACGGCGGCTCGGAGATTTTGAAGCGGCAATGGCGATAGCAGCCACGGTCGTGGAAGCCGACTATGAGGCGCCCTATCAGGAACATGCGGCAATGGAACCGCTGAACGCTACCGCCCATTTCCAGCCTGACAGGCTGGATCTGTGGGCGCCGACGCAAAAACTCGATACTGCCATGGCGATAGCGGTCGAAGAGTCCGGCCTCAAACCGGAGCAGATTTTTTTCCACCCAGTGATGGTGGGAGGGCAGTTCGGACGGCGCAACCCCAACGACGAGACCCGTCAGGCCGTGGCGATCGCGATGGCCGTGGGAAAACCTGTAAAGTTAATCTGGAGCCGCGAGGAAGTGACACGGCAAGGCGCCTATCGCCCCTACGCACTCACGCGTTTCAGGGCCGGACTGGGGCCAGACGGTTTTCCCAATGCCTGGTTCGTACGGCAGGTCGGCCATTCATACCAGCGCCAGCTTGATCCTGATTTCGACGGTTTCGACGTTATCGCGATGCGCCCGATTGCGACCGAAACAGAATATTCGTTCGACAACGTCAATCTCGAATGTCACAACATGATGACCCATGTGCTGGTCAATTCTTTTCGCGGATCAGGGGCAACATTCCAAGTCGAATCTTTCATTGACGAAATCGCTCATGCTGGCGGAGCCGACCCTGTTGAACTGCGCCGATGGTTATTGCGCAATGCCAAGGACCCGGGCTGGCTGAAAGTACTCAATGAAGTCGCGGAGAAATCCAAATGGGGCAAGCCGCTGCCAAGGGGGCGTGCGCAAGGCATCGCGATCAACCTCGATCACGGAACCATCACAGGCCAGGTCGCCGAAGTATCGGTTAGCCCAGACGGCAAGCTGACTGTGCATAGCATCGATGTAGCATTTGACGTGGGTACTGTGATCAACCCTGAGGGCCTGCGCGCCCAGATGGAAGGAGGTATCCTTTTTGGTCTGAGCAATACGCTGCGTGAAGAAATAACATTCAAAGATGGGCGCGTGGAGCAATCGAACTTTCACGATTATGAGGTGTTACGGATGGCAGAGACACCTGAAATCCGGGTTCACTTCGGCGGTAACACGGGAGGAAAAAAACTCGAGCCTTGCGGAGAAACCCCGGTTCCGCCGGTTGCTCCGGCAATATGCAATGCAATCTTCCGCGCCACAGGAAAGCGGGTTCGATCGATTCCACTCAAAAAGCACGACCTCAGCTGGTCCTAACCGCCAGCCGCACTTTTCAGTTGCGGCGATGGCAGCACTTCTGATGAACCATCTCAGCGTTTTGGCAAAGCATAGGCGACGATATAGTCGCCCGACCCGGATTTCAGAGCAGCGAATCCCGAAGCAGCTATTACAACAAATTGTCGCCCGCTCTTTGGTGAAGTATAAGTCATCGGGATTGCGTGCCCGCTGACAGGCAGCTTGGTGTCCCAAAGCAACTTGCCGGTCCTCGTATCGAAAGCCCGGAAATGATCCTCCTGCGTGGCTGCGATGAAAGTCAGGCCGCTGCGTGTCGTCATTGCGCCGCCTACCGAGGGCACGCCCACACTGATCGGCAGATATGAACGCCAGCCGAATGGCCCGGAATTCTCAGCAGTTCCGAACGGCTTTGTCCAGATCAGCTTACCGGTAGTAAGATCGATGCCACTGATCGTACCGAAAGGAGGGCCGGGGCAAGGCACCTGTAATGGTGAGAAGAAGAACGTCATATCGACGGCATATGGCGTTTTTAGTTGCGGCCCCGCGCCCGCAAAGCCCTTGCCGCCCTCGGCATCATAGGCTTCCAGCCCGCGCCGGTCCGCTTCAGCCCGTGTCAGGAGCTGAACACGCGACGCCATGCGCGTTGCATTCGCAATAAGTATGTTCCGATCCGTGTCGATGGCCACGCCACCCCAATTGCTGCCACCAGCGGGTCCGGGATATTGTATGCTTCGCGTAAGACCCGGAGGTGTCAGTGGCCCATCATAACGGGCCTTGCGAAACTCGATACGGCACCAAAGCTGGTCCAGCGGCGTGATCCCCCACATGTCCCGCTCGGTCAGTATCGGCCCGGCCAACGATGGCATCCCGGTCGAATATGGTTGAGTTGGAGAGGCCCGTTCGTCAGGTGCCTGCCCTGCTGTGGGCGAGCGTCGCTCAGTCACCTCGAAAATCGGCTTGCCGGTCACACGATCAAGCACAAATAGTTCGCCGCGCTTCGTCGCCTGCACCAGGGCATGACGCACTGTATTATCCGGTCCCGGAATGTCGACCAGCGTCGGCTGGGCTGGCACATCGAAATCCCACAAATCGTGACGCAACGTCTGGAAGCTCCAGCGCAGCTTGCCGGTTTCCGCATCGATAGCGACGACGGAGCTTGAAAACTTTTCGTCAAAAGGCCGTCTGCGCCCTCCGAAATAATCGGGAGTAGCGTTGCCAGTCGGCGCATATACGAGACCGAGCTTATTATCCGCACTCATAGGCGCCCAGCTGTTCGGCGTGGAGTGCGTATAGGTTTCACCTTCGGGAGGCTCGGTTTGGCGACCCAGGTTGCCTACGTCGAAAGCCCAAGAAAATTTGCCGGTCACCGCATCGAAGGCACGAATGACGCCCGATGGCTCACCCCAATATTGGTTATCGATAACGCGCCCACCTAGTACGATGCGCCCGCGCACTATAACCGGCGCAGAATCCACAAGGTAATAACTCCGCTTCACCTCGCCCATACCCTTGAGCAACGAAACTTCACCGCCCTTACCGAAATCGGCGCAGCGTTGACCCGTACTGGCGTCCACAGCAATCAGCCTTGAATCGACAGTGTTGGTAATGATGCGGGCGGCACATTGCCCATCCATGTTAGGAACCTTGTAATAGGCGACGCCGCGGCAGCTTCCGAACGGGTCGGTCTGGGCTCCTGAAGGCGCACGCCACCGCTCCACCCCGGTTTCTGCATCGAGCGCCACAATGTCGTTCCATGCGGTGCAAATATAAACGGTGTCATCCACCTTCAGCGGCGTCACGGAAAGGCGCTGGAAAGCGCCGGAAGCGTCCGGTCCAGTGCGGTAGGTCCAGGCGACTTTCAGTTCGTCGACATTTGTGGGCGTTATCTGTGTCAGAGGGCTGAAGCGGGAACCACCATCATCGCGGCCCCATACCGGCCAGTTACCTGTGTCCGGATCTGAATCCGCGTTGACGGTAGCCTCTTTGGCCGGTTCGGTTGTCCCTGCCTGATAGACGGGATCGACAGGCTGCGGTGTAAAGGCATGTGTGCCTGCTCCCACTATCACCGCCAGAACGACGGCAATTCCGGCAACGGGCAAAGAGAATAGCTTCTTGCCTTTCAGGGCGTTGGTAAATGCTGGTATAAAAAGAGGCAGTGCCACCACCACCGGACCGACCAGACGCGGCATCAACCGCCAGCCGTCAAAACCGGCCTCCCACACCGACCAGGCAATCGTTGCGACAAGAATCGCCAGATAGATGTCTGCCCCGGCCCTCCGCCGCGCGAAGAGCATTGCTGCCGCAACGGCGAACCCTAGCCCCGTCAAGAGATAATAGGGAGACCCCCCCAACACGACGAGCTGGGCGCCTCCTAGGCCGAGGCCCATGCCAAGCAGAAGCAAGATCAGCGCGTAAAGCCGCAACGCCCATGAAATCATGAATGCTTTTCCTCTGTCACATAGAGCCAACACGTTCCTTCAGCCATATGTCATATATCAACTATTGCCCCCCCGCAGCGCAGCAATCGCATCTGCGAGGGGGAGCGTATATCAGAACGCGACGCGCACGGACGCTTCCCACTGAGTGGGCGCACCCCAGATCGCACCGATACCAAGCGCATTCTGGCTCGCCTGATTGAGATAGTGGGTATTTGTCACGTTTTTACCGGCAATGGCCAGTGTGTACCGCTCGGTCGGATCGGTCCATTCGGCCCGCAAGTCCAGCAGCGCGTAACTATCCTGTGGCACCTGTTGAGTCAGATCGAAATAGAATTTCGAGGTATAAAACAGATTGCTTTTTAGTATGAGACTGCCACCGCCTAAATCTGCAGTATATGTTGCACCGACATTTGCTGTGAAATCAGGCGCACGTGTCATGTGCAGGCCCTTGGCATTGGGGATTACAGTACTGGCAAATGTTGCCGGGTTGAAGCCTGGTGCGCCCTGAAAATCCCCATAGCGCGCGTGGCTCCAGTTAAGCCCAGTATTCACGGAGAACTGATCAGTGAACTGGTAGCTTATATCGCCATCAATACCATATAGTTTTGAGGACGCGGCATTCGTGATCACTGTCTGCGGGACGTTATTGATGATGCGGGATTGCGCCAGCTGCTGATTCGTATAGTCGTAATAATATCCCGACAAATTGAATGTTAAAGCCGAACTAGAATGCTTCAGGCCGATTTCATAAGCCCATATGGATTCCGGCAGGATCGGTGTTCCCGGTGTGCTGGTCGAGCTGATATTATAGATCGCCGACTTGTACCCTTTAGACACTGAAGCATAGATGCTGGTATCAGGATTCAATTCATACCGGACCACTGCGCGCGGCGTGACACGGTTCGTCGTCAGCGTCGGAGGAAAAGCGGGGCCGATCGCGAAGAAATTCGAATAGGCATCCTCCAACGCATCATGGGTATAGCGCACGCCAGCGGTGAGGAAGAGACCATCACTCGCCTCATAAGTCATGTCACCGAACACCGCCATGGATTCACTGCTTATCCCCGATTCCAGAAACTGCGGATAAGGCACAGGTGACGATTGTCCCGGTGCGCGGCCGACATAGGGCCATTGGGAATCCCAGTTGGAATAATAGGCGCCGGCTGTCCATTGGAAGCGAGATCCCGCCTTGGAATTGAGGATCAACTCCTGCGTGAAAATGTCGTTTTTCTCAAACCCCTGCAAGGCAACCGCGCCGATATTGGTCAGGTCAAGCGAATAGCGTTGCTCTACCTTCTCCTTGCGGATTTGGGAATAGGACGTCAGGTCGGCGAAACCGATATCCAGTTTCGCGGTCAGTTGGACAACGTCGGACTTGGCGAAGAAATCCAGCAGCTCGTCTTCGGCAATTTCTCCCCGCTTCGTGGCCGTGATGGCGCCCGGCGAGGCGCACACGACGCAGGCAGGCTGTCCGTTCAAGACATATACGTTCATCAGCGAATTGGTGGGGTCGTTGCGATTGGCATGTTCATACCGCAATAGCACCGAAAAGAGGTCATTCGGTTCGTAAAGCAACCCGACGCGGACATTGAAATTGCGATAACGACCGGCATTATCATCGCCGGTGAAGATATTCTTCACCCAACCGTCGCCTTTGGCGTATCGCGCCGCCACATCGACTGCGATGTCATCCGACAGTCCGGTCGTCGCATAGACCTGATAGCGCTGGGTATTATAGCTGCCGTAGCCTGCCTCGAGTGCAACCCTCGTGTTATGGCTGGGCAGCGCAGTATTGATCTGCACCGCACCCGCAGTCGTGTTGCGACCGAACAGCGTGCCCTGCGGCCCCTTGAGCACCTGAATGCTCTCTATATTCATCAGCTCGAAGTTCGAAGATGCCAGCGCGGGACTGTTGAAACCATCAAGATAGAGCGCAACGTTCGATGGGTTTCCGGGCAGATAGTTGGTGGTGCTGATACCCCGGATTGTCGGCGTAAAATAGGAATAGCGAGAGTCAAAGCGTATACCAGAGGTAACCTTCACAATATCTGCCAACTGCGTGATGTTCGACAGACGCAGTGTTTCCGAACTGATATTGGTGATGGTGATCGGCACGTCCTGCAGCCGTTCCTGTCGACGCTGAGCCGTCACCACGATCTCGCTCGAATTACTCGCATGTGCGCCAAGATCTTCACTCTGTTGAGCGTGAGCGTTTGCAGACAACAGAGTCAGCGCTACAGCAGAACTTGAAATGCCACCCTGAAACAACTTACGATAATGCATGATATCCCCCTATTTTTATTGTTCGAGAAGCAGTTTCCATGCTTGGTCAGTCAGAGCAATTCCCGAAAGTGAAAGGCTCTCTTTCTTGCCTTTCAGGCGAACCAAATGTTAGATTTGTGGGATCTCCATGATCCGAAAAGCCTGATACAAGCCGATACAGCGCAGCGCCTTTCTGCCTGCCAAGCCACTGACCTCGAATAGGGCCGTGCCATGTTAGAAATGTGCGCTGTGGCGCAGATGCTGAAAACTCAAAGCCCTCGCCGGGCCACGCGGCTCAGGCGAATTCTTGAGATCGCAGTTCCGGCGCTCGCTCTTGCTGCCCCCGGATCACGCGCCCAGGCAACTCGTCAGTGGGTTTTCCGTCACGCCAGGTGACTTTACCGCTGAGGATCGTCGCCTTGTAGCCCTCAGGTACATCGGTAAGGCGGCGCCCCCCATTGGGCAGGTCGCGCACAGCAAAAGGGCGATAGAGATTCAAATTGTCGTAATCGATAACATTGACATCGGCCTTGTAGCCGGGGGCCAGCACACCGCGATCCATTAAGCCGATCGACGCAGCAGGTTCCAGCGTCAGCGCATGAATAGCCCAGGGCAGCGAAAGCGTACCCTCCTTGCGGTCGCGCGTCCAGTATGTCAGCATGAAGGTCGGGTAGCCCGCATCACAGACCACGCCATAATGCGCACCACCATCGCCCAGACCCAGCGTCGTGTTACGGTCAAGCATAACCGTGCGGACAGCTTCCAGATTGCCATTCGCGTAATTGGCAAGTGGCATCAGGAACAGGTTGTGACCATTATCCTTCAGCAACAGATCATATGACAACTCCTCTGGAGTCAGACCAGTCGCCTTCGCCCGATTGGCGATGCTCTCCTCGGGCTTCGGTTCGTAGTCCGGAACCTCGTTCAGCTCGTACATCATCTCATAGCGACGCATGACACCGAACATCGGATTGCCGTTGTCAACCGGCTCTTCGCTCAGAAGACGCGCACGGACTTCAGGCTTTTTCAGTTCGCGAATGCGTTCGTCCAGTGGCAAGTCCGCAAGCGCTGCGTAAGACGGGCACAAAGCGAAAGGATTGGTCGACGCATCGAACCCAAGCATAGCCGACGTTGAACGCGTGTGAACCTGCGCCTGAAAAGTAACGCCATCCTGCTGGTTATAGCTATCGATAATCTTCAGGTTTTCGCGCCAACCTTCTGGGTCGTCATGATATTGCGCGAACGACATCATCAGCGGCCGCCCCGTGCCTTGGGCCAGCTTGCCCAGATCATGCAGCTCATCCTTGACCCGGTCCTTGTCAACATTGGGCACGACCTGAATGAGGCCAGCGCCTTTTTCCTCCAAGGCAACGCCGATCGCGAATAGTTCCTGCATGTCGGATTCATAGGTAGGGATCGCCTCGCCCCTGCTGTTGCGATGCGAAGTGACGCGCGATGTTGCAAAACCGAGTGCGCCAGCATCTATCGCCTCTTTCACTATTTCCTGCATCGCGGCAATGTCTTCCTCGGTTGCGACTTCGCGGCGCAATGCCCGGTCGCCCATGACATATACCCGGACCGGCGAGTGAGGCAGATATGCGCCGAGATCCACATCACGCGGACGACGCTCCAGTTCATCAAGATATTGCGGGAAGGTTTCCCATTCCCAAGTCAGACCCTCGGTCAGAACTATCTCAGGGATATCTTCGACACCCTCCATCAGGCAGACGAGTTCCTCATGATCCTCCTTGCGGCAAGGTGCGAACCCCACACCGCAATTGCCAATGACGGCGGTGGTCACCCCGTGCTGCGATGTCGGTAAAAGCCGGTTCGACCAGATTGCCTGACCGTCATAATGAGTATGCGTATCGACAAAGCCGGGCGTGACGATCATTCCGGTCGCATCAATTTCTTCGGCCCCTGCACCGTCGACCTTGCCGACAGCGACAATCCGGTCTTCCACAATAGCGACATCGGCCTGGAACGGGTCAGTGCCCGTTCCGTCATAAACGGTGCCATTCCGGATGACGATATCGAAATTACTCATACCCAACCCTCAATAAACTATCACAACCAGCGATTATGCGCCGCGCAGCAAGCCACGCGGCGCATAATCATCACAGGTTGATATTATAAAGCTTCGCAGCGTTGCCGCTCAGCACCTTCTGGATGCCTTCTGCGCCAAGATCGCGCATCGCGCCCGAAACGTTGTCGACCGGATAGAGACAGGTCGGATGCGGATAGTCCGTCTCGAACAGGACATTTTCTACACCCACATCGGTAATCACCTTGGAAAGGTCACGCCGCTCAAACCAGAAACAAGCATAGAAATTACTTTTAAAATATTCAGACGGGCGCCTCTGAAGACTCGGCTTGGTGAGAATCTCGCCAAATTGGTGATCCAGCGCCTCCAACATGAATGGGACCCAGCCGATACCGCTTTCAACCGAAACGAATTTCAGACCAGGGTGACGATCGCACACGCCAGAAAGAATGAGGTTCGCCATCACCCGCGCATTGCCAAAGAACATCATCGCACCGCCCAGCATGCCCTTGTGCTCGTCATCAAATGACGGCCATGCCTGGTCGCCGAACCAGTCAATCGACTGCTCCGAACCTCCGATATGAAAGTTCACCGGCAATTTCCGATCGACGCAGACCTCCCACAGCGGATCCCACGCAGTCGAACCCAGAGCAGGAAGAAGATTGCCGTTATTGTCCGTCTTGGTGTGCGGGTCGGGATTGATGTTGATCCCACGCAGACCCATGTCCGCGCAACGAATTGCTTCCTTCACCGAACCTCCGATGTCCCACCAGGGCAGCAGCGCCATCGGGCACAAACGACCGTTCGACTCTTCCTGCATTTCGGCCATCGCGTCATTGTACAGCTGCATAGATAGCAGACGAAGCTCAGGATCGACGTTAGCCGCCTTCTGACCACCAAAACCCAGAAGATTAGGGTAGATGATCTGAGCCGAAATGCCATAGCCGTCCATATACTCCAGGCGCTCTTTCACCTTGGATGCGCCGTCGTGCACTTCCTCGATCTGATAATCCATGAATGCGAAGCCCGGTGGCTTCGTGCCATCCTTCAGGATCGCACTGTTCGGGCATGCACCGCGACCGATGATCTTGTCACCATCAATCACCCAGGCACGATTGCCGTCAATCATCTTGACCTGGGGGACACGGTCCTTGAATTTCGCAGGCGCGAGACGCGTCCACATCTCATGCGGTTCTGACAGATGGGTATCTACGTCAATAACCTTATAGCCTTCGAAACAGTCCGCCTTCGACGGATGGGCCTGAATATTCACTGGGGGAACTCCTCTCGCAAATCGGTGAATTGTAGGAAGGTACGCAGACAAAAGATGACCGCGCCCGTTCGTCTTCCCCATAATCGCCTTCAAAGGGATCTGGTCAATTCCGGATTGCTAAAGGGAGTGTTTCACAATCCACATTGTGGCGCCTGACAGCGTTGCGAAGGAGTAGTATCTGCGATGCTCTGCTATACCTGATTATTATTCTTCCGATGATGTGCTCAACGGCAGTATATTTCTTCGCCCTTACCGCAAAGCGGCCTGTTTTCTGGACACTTCTCTATAGAGTAAGGGAGCATTTCTCCACTGACACCAAATATCTTTGCTGGCATCGTTGTATATAAGGAATCTGGCCGAATTATATATGCTAGCATCAAGATGGTGGGTTATAGCTCGCAAAGGAGAGTGTGAAGATGAGCGACCTTCAGGACAAGACTACTATTCAATCTCATGCGTGGGTGAACGCGGGATTTGATTTGGTCAGCATGCGGATTATTCTCGCCGCAGCGATAGAACAAAGTTTCGCTGGAGCGGCCGAGCGCGAATTCACCTCTCTTTCAGCAGTTAGCCGCCGTGTTAACGAACTGGAGCAACGTATAGGCATCATCCTTTTCGACCGGCATGAGCGGGGCGTCTCGCTTACTGAAGCGGGAAGTCGCTTTGTTGCCCAGCTCCACGAGGTATTCGACCGGCTGGAGAAAATCGCGGTCGAACTTGAGGAAATGCGGACCGGCAAACGCGGCATTGTCAGGATCAGTGCTCCGATGACACCGTCATCTGGGAAACTGCCTGACAGGGTGATGGGTTTCCTCAAAGAACATCCCGGTATCGAAGTACAAATCATTGAAGGAAC
The DNA here is from genome assembly GCA_041621755.1 of Sphingomonadaceae bacterium. Lineage (GTDB taxonomy): Bacteria > Pseudomonadota > Alphaproteobacteria > Sphingomonadales > Sphingomonadaceae > Sphingosinicella. The sequence continues at coordinate 11,804 of JBFKAE010000054.1, forward strand.
GGCCACGGCCGGCATTCACGGCGTTTCCGTCGGAGAGATTGACCTCGCCCTCGTTCCAGAGACATCCGAGACGCCCAACCTCACATTCATCCCATTTTTTGAAGATAAGCTGGTGGTTCTCCTGCCGCCCGAACACAGCCTGGTCTCTCGCTCTGCCTTACGATTGGCAGACCTCGTAGCCGAACCGATAATCGGCATCCAGCGCGACAGCGGCCTTTCCACGCTTTATCGGCAACAGATGCGAGCAATCGGTGAAAAGTTGAAAGAGCGCGCACAAACCACCAGCTTCGAGTCCGTACGTCGCATGGTGTCAGTGGGGCTTGGCATTGCCATCGTTCCGGAAACTGCCGCCCGCCCCTATTTGGAGGACCATAAATTTGTCATCCGCCCACTCGACGAGGAATGGGCAAGCCGTCCCTTAGTCATGTGCGCGCGAACGCAGGAACGCCGGTCGGTAGCAACGGAAACATTTATTTCCTGGCTTATCGATGATCGGCACCGGTGATGCCTGCATTGGCCTATGCATCTGAAAATCAATGAACCCCAGATGGTCCATCATGCCCGGTTTCGATGAACGCAGACATGGGCTAATCGAAATGGGCGTCAATTTCCTCAAGCAGTATTGGGAAAGAAATCAGACACGATTGCATCCCCAATGAGCTTGCTAGCCGGATCACGTGGATCAGGTCATCGCCAGAACAACCCGCAACAATTGCCGCCTTGGCCGAGTCTGCTATCGCGCGTTCATTGAGATGCGTGATCGAAACATTGGCCGCGAACAAAACCAGTGCGCGCTCGCGCTTCGTCAACGCGCCGCTGTCATAGGGGACGCTGACCTGCTCCATATATGTCGGGAAATAATCTTCCGACAATCCGAGCATAACATCATGCGCGTCACCCCACACCCCAACCCGGTCAACGAACCGCTCCTTCAGTTCTGCATCACGTGTCCCGAGCGGGCGCCTTGCCCTCGACTTGGCCGGATCATCGTCGCCCAGAGCGTCAATCACGATCGGCAGCGCTACCAGATGCGATTGCATACCAAGGAGGCTGACGATTTGAACAACCTCTACCAGTTGTTCCCGCGTCGCGCCCAGTTTTAACGCGGCCCGCATGTGCAGCCGGATACCTTCCTCGAACAAGTGCGTGATGGACGCATCCAGTGCGACTGCGATCATATGATGCAGGACGGGCGACAGCGTGGAAGAGCTTTTTACGACCGATCCGGTGGCGACAAGCCGCTCCAGAAAGTCAGGGCATAGAATGGCCATCTCGTCATATTCGTCGACCCAGAATCCTCGAAGACGGATGAATTCTTCCTTCACCGCCTTGGCTCGCCCGGTCAGTTCTCTTTTCGCCATCTTCTCTTCCCGTATCATGCTTCCGCCAATGATTTATCTTAGGCGCACAAACCGCCTCCTATCGCGCGGTCAAACCACCATCGACGACCAGCTCTGTCCCGGTCATATAACTGCTTTCGTCACTCGCCAGAAAAAGAACCACATTGGCCACCTCCTGCGCCGAGCCAGGTCGGCCTGCCGGGATCATCGCCTGTACCGCCTCCAGAGTACCGGGGGCGTTCTCGATCGGGTCGAGCAGAATATCAGTCAGGATCATGCCGGGGTGAACACTGTTGCAGCGAATGCTTTCTTTCGCTCCTTCAAGCGCAATATTCTTGGTCAGCAAGCGCACACCACCCTTGCTGGCTGTATAGGCCGGCATGCCTTCGACCCCGATCAACCCGGCGACAGAAGAGAGATTAATGATCGCGCCGCCTCCCCCTTGCTCCCGCATCTGGCGCATTGCCACCCGCGCACCGAGAAATGGACCGGTCAGGTTAATGCGGATCACGTCATACCATTCAGATTCAGTCACCACATCCATTGGACGCATTTGCGATATACCCGCATTGTTGACAAGAATATCCAGTCGCCCGAAACGCTCTACCGTCTGTGCAAGAACTTTATCCCAATCCTTTTCGCTGCCGACGTCATGAGCCATATGAGCCAATCTTTCACTGCTAACGCCCAGTATCGAGGACGACTGCGCAAGACTGTCACTGGCGATGTCGGTGATCATGATCCGCGCACCTTCAGCCAGCATCGTTGCAGCACAGGCAAAGCCGATGCCCTTCGACGACGCTGCGCCGGTTATCAGCGCGACCTTACCCTCCAGCCTACCCATTATTCCTCCTCCGTTTCTATGCTATGCTATCCTGTCTGCCTTCGGCATCGACCTTCTCCGCGAGCGCCCGATACGGTTTCAGGGACAATAGGAACAACAATGCCGAAACCAGCATCGTCACGGGGATAACGGACATCAACGCATAGCGAAGGCCAGTATCGAACGGGAAAAGATAGTCTGACGCAAGCGCAACAACTGTCGGTCCAGCCATGTCAATCACCAGCACGATCAAATAATAGATCGCCGAAATCTTGCCGCGAATTTCGCTGGGAACGACATAATGCAGCGCGGCGTTGCCAACTCCGGGCGGAATCGCCGTCAGAAAGGCGGTGACGCTGAACAGAGCGATCATCATCCAGGGATCATCCATCAGCGGATAGATCACACCGGAGATTGTGCCAACCAGCAGCGATACGGCGCACACCACCAGCCGCATGTGCGCCCCCCGGCGAGCCACATAATCACCGATATAGCCGCCGCCCATCAGTCCGGCAGGTAAAGCAATAAGCATGACTAGACCCACAACCATACCGATATCGTGCGATTCCCAGCCGTGCACGCGAGTCAACAGCGCGGCGATCCAGGAAATCGTCCCCAACTGCACCATGTTCGATGTGCCCATGGCAAAGTGATGTCGCGCAAGCAAAGCCATGTTGTGGCGATAAAAGCCTTTCAGCATCCCCTCGCCCGGCCGCTCACTCACCGCTTCGGGCGATTTCTTGCGCAATGGATTGGGCATCATCGAAAGAATAACTGCCATCACGATGCCGGGCACGGCCAATATCACGAAAGTCAGTTGCCACGGACGCAGCACACCAAGCACAGGCAGCGTAACATCACCATGCTGGCTGACCTGGCCGATCACAACGCCGCCGAGTATGAAGGCAAGACCCGCCCCGACCGCTCCACCCATGATAAAAATGCCCAGAGCAAGGCCAAGTCGGCGTTTCTCAAACGCGTCGGAGATCAACGAATAGCCAGACGGATTGAGAGCTGACTCACCCAGCCCCACACCCGCACGAGCCAGCGCAAGTGTCACGAAACTGCCTGCCACCCCGCACATACCGGTCATGAGGCTCCAGAAACATAACCCAAGCGCAAGCAGGCGTGTGCGGTTGAACCGGTCTACCAGAATACCCATCGGGATAATCGCCAGCGAAAAGACCGCGATGAACGCCGGTCCTTGCAAAATACTGATCTGTGTATCGGAAAGCCCGAAATCAGCCTTGATGGGCTCCACCAAAAGGTTGATGACAATACGGTCCAGCGACGATAGCAGATAAGTGACGGACAGGATCGCTAGAAGAACCCACGGATAGCTGTGGGAATCACGACTAATCATGGGCGAAGCCCCGCATGCCGTGCTCATTTTCCATCCTCGAACCGGAACTCATACCCTCTCCCACCCCTCTTTAAGGTTAAATTTTATTCTTTGTATGTATTCATGGCATACCTCACGTCTCTCAACGACGAATTCTCGAAGCCGCAACACAGCCTCGCGCCTTCCGCCGAAGCGCAACAAAGACGGCTTAGGTCGCGCGTAGCGAGAATATTCGCGCAAGCAAAACCAGCAACACAGCGCTCATCACCAATGGTAGAGTCAGGCTTTGCAAGACCCGGTTCGCCGAATAACCCATTCGAGTATCAATTCCGTCAGCATCGGCGCGGCAATCGCGCCTACACGCCCCGCCAAGCGCCTTGGCAGCCCCCCCCTGCCTTCCGACATCCGCATCGTCCTTGCTCGGCTTCGCCAGCAGCAACCTGACAATCTTGCTGCACAGCGCCGTCACCGTCTTTGATTGCGGCCATGCTCATTTCGGACATTCCAGGCTGGGGGAACAACCACTGAACATGATTAGCGCCCGGCGATCAGCGGAAGCTGGCTGGCGAATTCAACAGGCGTCATAATGGTGCTGTGCATCTCTTCGACAAGCGGCAACGCAATGGGCGCGAATTCATCGCGATATTCGGGCTCGGCCCGCATCTTCGCATAGCACTCGGTCCGATGCTTGTGATCCTCGAACTCCCAGAGATGAAAGACATAGCCCAGCTCGCCTATGTCGGATGTCCAGAATGACAGAAGCTTCATATGTTTGCGCGCTGCAGGCAGAGCAAGCCGCTCGAACGCGTCGAGATAGGTCGGGATGGCACCGGTTTTGAGTCTGTAACGTCGAAACTCGTGGATCATGTCGTGCTCCTTGCAAAATGGAGGTCAGCCCAAACGAAATTAGAGGAGGGTCTAAACTATGGTCTTCTTATGCTGCGCCATTTTCCACGCGGACAACCTGATAGACGCTGAACGCACCGGCGGGATATCATTAGGGGTGCATGCACACAGTAGCGCCGCTCCCTACCGTACAGTAATGACAATTACTTATCGGACGCAATATGTTTTGAGTGCCTACTTCACCACGTGCCTAATGTTGTTGGTTCACAATGTGGGCTCTCTATTTGCGCGAGGCTATCAACCCCGCCGTCAGTCGGCGCGTGAATTCCTCTCCAATCGTGTCAATGCTGTCTGAACCATCGCTATCGTACCATTGACCAATCCAGTTCAGCGCCCCCAGCAAAACGAAAGTCGCTAGTTTCACATCGCATGGTTCAATCGAACCATCTTCAATTCCCTGAGCCACCATCGTCCGTATCCGTGCATCGATCGCGCGCTTATATTCCCGCACCTCGGTGCGCATCTCATCCGGCAGTTCCCGGTCCTCAAGCCTGATCATCACCGAGCCGTAAACAGTCGTTATGGGGCGGACATAAGCACGGATAAATGCACTTAACCGCTCCAGTCCGGTCCCTGCCGATTTTTCAATCGAAATAATCTGTGAGACTATAACCTCGTTACTCTGTCGAAAACATTCGAACAGAATTTCGTCCTTGCTAGCGAAATAATTATAGAGCGAGGGTTTGGTTATTCCCAGTTCATGCGCAATTTCATTCATGCTCACTCGATGCGAGCCACGTTCCAGAAACATCTCAGCAGCGGTGAGGAGAACCGCCATGCGTTTCTCCTCACGCTCCTTGCGACGCTTCTCTTCCGAATTCCAGAGATCTGCCTCGCGACGTCTCGTACCGGTCCGCCGCACATCTGATTTGCTTTTTGACATTCGACGTTCCTTATACCATACGGTAACCTAAACATCCACTAGGTATGATCGGATCTCACCGATGAGTAAAAAAGTTTTTGTGACTGGTGTGGGAATGACTCCTTTTGTCAAGCCCAGTGTTTCCCCCAACTACACCGAATTGGGCGCCTCGGCCGTTCGCGATGCCCTGAAGGACGCCGGCATCAACTATACCGATATCGAGCAGGCCTATGCCGGTTATGTCTATGGAGATTCGACCAGCGGCCAAGCCGTGCTCTATAATGTTGGACTCAGCGGCATTCCCGTCGTCAACGTCAATAACAACTGCGCAACTGGGTCATCGGCTATTTACTTGGCGCGGCAGGCCATTGCATCGGGCGCTGCCGATTGTGTACTGGCAATGGGCTTCGAACAAATGTCGCCGGGCGCTCTGGCCGAACATTATTCCGACCGCCCCACACCGCTCGCTCGCTTCGTTGAGATTGCCGAAGACATGCCGGGTGCATCCAATGCGCCTATGGCCATCAAACTATTCGGATCAGCGGGCGCCCGGTATCAACAGGAATATGGCATCGACGACGCTATTTTCGCGCAGGTCGCGGTAAAGGCCCGCCGTCACGCAGAGCACAATGAGCGAGCATTGTTCCGTAATCAGGTTACAGTCGAAGAGGTGCTGGAATCCCCCAGGATGCTGGGCCCGATCACACGGCTGCAATGCTGCCCGCCCACCTGCGGCGGCGGCGCTGCGATCCTTGTTTCGGAAGACTTTGCAAAACGCAAGGGTTTAGACATGCGCGTCGCGATACGCGGTCAGGCGATGACGACGGACTTCGCTTCCACCTTCGACGAACGCGATCCGATCAAGGCTGTCGGTTACGACATGACGCGGGCGGCGGCGGACAAAGTCTATGCCGAAGCCGGAGTGGGACCGGAGGATCTGAACCTGGTCGAGCTCCACGACTGCTTCACCTCAAACGAAATCCTCAGCTATGAAGGTTTGCGCCTTACGCCGGAGGGAACCGCCGCGCGCTTCATCAGCGATGGCGACAACAGCTATGGCGGACGTATCGTCACCAACCCCTCAGGCGGACTTTTGTCCAAGGGACATCCGCTTGGCGCCACCGGCCTCGCGCAATGCGCGGAACTGACCTGGCAGCTTCGGGGGGAAGCCGGGGTTCGTCAGGTTGCGGATGCGCGGATCGCCCTCCAGCACAATATCGGGATAGGCGGCGCCTGCGTGGTCACACTCTACGAGCGGGTCTGAACACAATGGTCGAACTCGCGAACAAAGGCTATCGGTTCAAACCTGTCGTGGCCACTGTCGAGGGCGGACGGCTGCGCGCCTTTTTCCGTTCAATCGGAGAGACCAATCCAGCCGTTACCGAACCGGATGCAAGCGGACGAATTGCGATACCGCCAACCTATCTCTTTTGTTTGGAAATGCTCGACGCTGACGACCCCTTCGGCTTCGTGAACGAGATCGGCGTCAGTATAGATGAAATCCTGCATGCCAATCAGAGCTTTGTCTATCACCAAGCGATATATGTCGGCGATACGGTCACGTTCCGCGCAAGGGTCAGTGATATCTTCGAGAAA
>JBFKAE010000055.1:0-18513 GCA_041621755.1 Sphingomonadaceae bacterium
ATCGCCCGCTATTGCGCCACAGGACATGGCGAACCCGGCACAGACATGTTTGCTCCATGGCGGCGTTGCTCAATTGCCCGATAGCGCCGCTATCGGGCGCATTCGCGCCTTGCCATGAACCAGACCTGTCTGCGTCACGGGTGTGCATTTAATGGGTCCTGACCCTAGAACAACCCCTCATACGCGCCGCCGTCATTGACGATATTCTGGCCGGTGACATAGCCCATTTGCGCAGCGCACAGCATGGCGATCAGGTCGCCGGCTTCTTGCGGGCTGGCAAGGCGACCGGCGGCGGTGCGCTTGCAGACTTCGGCTTCGACGTCTTCATAGGGTACGCCACGCGATTGCGCGCGCGCGGAGAGCGATGCCCGCAGCGCCTCGGTGTCGATGAGGCCCGGGAGCACGCTGTTGATGGTGACGTTGAAGGGCGCGACTTCCCGCACCAGCGAGGCGATTGCGCCGGCAAGCGCCAGTCGCGCGGCGTGCGAATGGCCGACGCCGACCTGCGGAAACTTGATGAAATTCGCCGATATGTTGACGACCCGTCCGAAGCGGCGCTCGCACATGCCCGGTGTATAGGCATAGATCAGGTCGATGGCAGAGTGGAAGTGCGCATCGAACCACCAGTCCCAGTCAGCACGGGTCATTTCCTGATAAGCGGCGTTGCGTTGCGGTACGCCGGGACTGGTGACGAGGACATCGGGATCACCATGCGCTGCGATCAATGCAGCGCGGCCTTCGGGCTTGGTGAGGTCGGTGGCAAAATGTTCGACCGTGGCTCCGGTCGCCTTGGCGATTTCGCCAGCGGCCTGTGCCAGCGTCTCTTCGGTTCGCGCGACGAGCACGATGCTGGCGCCTTCTGCAGCAAGGCGGTGCGCTGCGGCGCGGCCCATGCCTTTGCTGCCCGCACACACAATGGCGCGACGTCCGGCCAGTCCAAGATCCATTATGCTTCCCCGTTATTTTTGTGTTCGCGCGAAACCCACAAGCGCGTGAGTTTCGATGACAGGATTGTCCAGCGCCCGTCCGACAAACGGTACGTGTCGTGATAATGGCCGCGACCGGCAAGGATCAGGCGACCGTCGCGCGTGCGCAGTTCATCGCTCATCGCCCAGATGCCATTCGCCGTATCCGGGCCGCTTATCTCGATTTCGGGCATATAGCCGTGATGGATCGTCCGGATATTGCCGACAACGTCGCGGATCATGGCGATAATCGCATCGCGGCCGTGCACGATTGAAGGCTCGGGCGGCAAAGCGGGTGTCCATTCCTGCGTCCACGGATCCTTGATTGCATGACCATAAGTCCGGTCGAATCGCGCATCGACATCGAACAGCGTCGTAAGCCCGTCCCAGTCCTTCGCATCCACATACCGGAAATAGCGGGCTTTCAGGACCTGAATCGCGCTGATCGCCGTCAATGTGTCGAAATTGTCCATAGAGACCCCTTGTTATACCGAGCTTAGCTCATGTATCTATAAAGCTCAAACGTACGATATTCGAACATATATTACATGGCTTTTGGCGCAAGAGGTGGTTGACAGAACGGCGTAAACGGCTCATTTGTTCTTATATGGAACATAAGAGCGTTAATCGCACGAATTATAAGGTTTAAGGAGGGAACCCCACATCCATGCTCGAAGAGCTTGAACGTCTCGAACCCTTTCGTGCCGAAGTGCGCTTGTGGCTCGCGCAGAATCTGCCCGCCGACTGGCAGGACAAGATGCGCGGCGCGACAGAAGACGATCATGTGGCCTTCCAGAAAGACTGGTTTTGCAAGCTGATGGCGGCCGGTTACGGCGCGCCACACTGGCCAAAAGAATGGGGTGGCAGCGGGTTTTCCTTTGCCGAGCAGATTGTGCTCTACGAAGAAATCGCCCGCGCCGGTGCACCGCGGCTGATCCTCTATTTCATCGCGTTGCACCACGTGCCGGGTACGCTCTTGCACTGGGGGACAGAGGAACAGCGTCAGCGCCACTTGCCCGCGATCCTCACAGGTGATGAAATCTGGTGCCAGGGCTTTTCCGAACCCAATGCCGGATCGGATTTGGCCGCATTGCGCGCCCGCGCCGAAAAGTGCGGCGATCATTATGTCGTCAATGGCCAGAAGACCTGGTCATCAAACGCCCATCATGCGCGCTATTGCCTGCTCTTGGCGCGCACCGACCCCGATGCATCGAAGACGCGGGGCATTTCCTATTTCATTCTTGATCTGAAGACACCCGGCGTCACGTTGCGACCGATCAAACAGATCACCGGCGCTTCGCATTTTAACGAGATCTTCCTCGACGATGTGAAGATTCCGGCGGAAAACCTGATCGGGCCGGAAAATGAAGGCTGGAAGGTCGCCCAGTCGACGCTGTCATCGGAACGCGGACTGTCCGTGCTCGAACTTGCCGAACGCATGCGACAGGGGTTTCGCCTGTTGCTTGCCGATGCGAAAAAGACCGATAGCATGGGACGCACGCCCTTTGATGATGACGAGATCCGGCGCGGGCTTGTCGACATTCATGTCCGCATCGATGCGCTGCGCCTGCTGGTCAATGACCAGCTGACGGCGAGCCTGCGCGGCGATGCAGTTGGCGTCGCACCGTCAATCATCAAGCTCTATTACAGCGACCTCTTGCGCCAGTTCACCGAACTTGGTGTCGCGATTGGCGGCATGGATGCGCAGTATATCGAGGACGTGCTGATGGGCGGGGCGAACGAGACCGGCTATTGGATGCAGGACTATCTCTATTCCTGGGCCTGGACGATTTCGGGCGGCAGTTCGGAAATTCAAAGAAATATCATCGCCGAACGGGGGCTGGGGCTCCCGCGCGAGCCAAAGCCGCAGGCAGCATAATGAAAAAGCAACGGATAATCTGATGGAATTCGGTTGGGAAGAAAGCCAGCTAGACTACAGGCGCCGCGTCAAGCAGGCGGTCGACGAGTTGCTGCCCGAAGACTGGGATGAAACCTACGTCCCGGAAAGCTACGCGTCCGACCTGCAGATCGAATTTTCACGCGAATTTTGCGCGAAACTTGCCGAGCGCGGCTTGCTGGTACCGCATTGGCCAGCCGAATATGGTGGCACTGACAGTCCCGACTGGAACCATTTCATTCTTGGCGAGGAAATGAAGGCGGCGGGTGAACCGCGCGGCCCGCAATATATGAATGTCAACTGGATCGGGCCGAGCCTGATGAAGTACGGCACAGAAGAACAGCGTGAGCAGCACGTCAAAGGCATATCGAGCGGGAAGGTCATCTGGTGTCAGGGCTTTTCCGAGCCCAATGCCGGAACCGACCTTGCCGCTTTGCGCACCCGTGCAGAGCGCGACGGTGACTACTATGTCGTCAATGGATCGAAGATCTGGACGTCCTATGCGCGCAAGGCCGACTGGTGCTTCCTGCTCGTGCGGACCGGGCCGGGCCGCAAGGATATAACGATTCTGCTCGTGCCTATGAATACGCCCGGCATTTCGGTGACCAGCTTCCCCGGCCTCATCAAGGACGGGCACTTGAACGAGGTGTTTTTCACCGATGTGCGCGTTCCGGTCGAAAACCGGGTCGGCGAGGAAGGCCAGGCGTGGGAGATCGTTACCTATGCGCTGTCATTCGAACGGGTCGGGGTTCCGCGCTATCACACCGGACTGGATGCGCTTGATCTGGCGGTCGAACATTTGAAAGCCGATGGCCGGTGGGATGATCCTGTTATCCAGTCACGCGCCGGCATGCTGGTCGCGCAGTTCGAAGCGGCGCGCATGATGACCTATCTTGTTGTCGATCAGCGGGTAAAGGGCATGCCGCCAAGCACGGACGCCAATCTGTCGCGCGTTGTTGCCCTGCAGGCCGTTACCGACATGAAGGATTTCCTTGCCGAGTTCGTACCCGACTGCCTTGCTGGCGGGAATCACCTGCTCGAAGACTATTACCGGATCAATATCCCCGCAGGCATTACCGGCGGGACCAATGAAATACAGCTGGACCTTGTCGCGCAGCGCGGCCTTGGTCTGCCCAAGGGAAGGAGCTAGGCGTGGATTTCCAGCTATCTGAAGATCAACGCGCGCTGGTCTCCGCCTTGCAGGGCATATTGGCGGATCATAACGAATTGCCGCAGTCCGAGCGCTTCAGCTTTTTCTGGCATGATGCGGATTTGCAGGCGCAGCTTGAACAGAGTGGCTTTCTTGACGCCGCGCGTGACATTGGCCCGCTCGAAGCGGCGCTTGTCACTTATGAATGCGCGAAGAATGTTGCGGCAACCGACACGATCGGGCGCGGCCTCGTTGCGCCGCTGGCCTGTCCCGGCCTGGTTTTCGAAGGCCCTGTGGCGCTTGTCAAAGAGGCGGATCTGGGGCGCGCGATCCGCAACCTGCCAATTGCACAGACTTTGCTGGTTGAATGTGCCGAAGATGTGCGCGTGCTCCGGCTCGATCCCGGCAAGATATTGCCGGTAAAGTCGATATATGGCTTTCCATATGGCAGGCTTGCCGATGCGCCCGACCTTTCAGCTGCAGAACATGTTCCCGGCGCAGCGGCAACCATGCGGCAATGGTGGCGCGTCGGTCTTGCCGCCGAGATCGCTGGTGCGTCGGCGGCGGCAATCGACTTTACCATTGATTACGTCAAGCAGCGCAACGTCTTTGGCCGTCCGGTGGGGTCGTTCCAGACGGTGCAACATCGTCTGGTTCAGCGCCACGGCCATGCCTTGGCGGGCTATTACCTCGCCATGCGTGCGGCATGGAGCGGCAACCCCGTCGATGCCGATATTGCTGCCAGCCAGACGCAGATGGGCATCAAGGAGCTTTTATTCGACCTTCACCAGTTTAACGGTGGGATGGGCGTTACGACCGAACATCAACTGCATTTCTGGACATATCGCGTCCGCGCCCTGCAGGCAGAAACAGGCGGTACGCATGCTGCCGGCCTTGATATCGCGGCGAACCGCTGGAGCCAGACGGCGAAACCGTCCGCTGCATCGCAACTGAGCATGGCTGGGTCATGAGCGAGGAACTTGCAACCGAAGAGCTGCGCGATGCCATTCGCGATGTGCTCAATGACCGGCGCGGCGGGGTCTATGCGATCCCCGGCGAGGCGGGTTTTGGTTTTGATCGCGAACTTTGGCAACAAATGGCCGAACTCGGTTGGCTGGCGCTCGCTATTCCCGAAGACGCAGGCGGGCTGGGGCTTGGGCTTAAGCATCTTGCTGTGCTTTATGAAGAGCTGGGGCGCGCCCTTGCCACTGTACCGGCGCTCTCGACGATGGCGGTGGCATGCGCGATTGCCGAGCATGGCTCCGAGACGCTCCGCGCGCGTTACCTGCCGGTGATTGCTGGCGGCGACTGTACGGCTGCACTCGGACTGCCACAACAAGGTTCCGTGCTGACTCGCGACGGTGAAGGCGGGGTTTCGGGCGTGCTTGATGGTGTTGTCTTTGGCGATGTTGCCGACATCATTGTTGCGCCGGTTCGCGGCGAGAGCACGCCTGTCATGGCGATTTTGCGCGCCGATACTGCCGGGATGAATATCGTGCAGCGTCCTCTTGTCGATCTGACACGCAGCGTCGCGCGTGTTGAGGTGAATGGCGTGGTGCCCGATGCGCTGATCGACATGACGTCTGCGGATTGGGATGCGCTCTACGATCATACGGCAGTGGGGCTTGCGTGCGACGCGATTGGCGGCGCGGCGGCATTGTTTGACATGACGGTGGAATATCTGAAGACTCGCGAACAGTTTGGTCGGCAGATCGGATCGTTTCAGGCGATCAAGCATCGCATGGCGGACTGGACGGCGAAGCTTGAAGCGGTAAGCGCACTGTCGCGCCATGCAGCAGCGCTGGTTGCCGCAGGGGATGTGACAGCCTCGGCAACGGCATCGGGCGCCAAGGCTTATGCTTGCGACACATATGCTGCTTTTGCGGGCGATGCCGTGCAGCTTCATGGCGGTATCGGCTTTACCTGGGAACATCCTTGCCATTTGTTCCTGAAGCGCGCGAAACTTGGCCAGCAAGTGTTCGGTTCTTCGACGATGCACAAGGAGCGGGCGGCAACGCTTGCATTTGCCGCCGCCGATGAATCTCCGGCGTAAAATGTAACCAGTTTACGGAAATGAAAATGGACCAGACGAGCAAAACGAAGCAGGGCACTCTTGGCCGGGTAACCGATGGGCAATATCAGTTGCTCTCGGCGATGCCTGAACTTGCGGACTGCAAATATCCCGAGGTCCGCGACACCGTTCCGGCCGAAGTCTATGTCGATCCGGCACGCTATGAAGTGGAGCTGAAAAACATCTTCCGGGCCGGGCCGACGATTGCCGCGCCCTCCAGCCTGATTGCCGAGCCGGGATCATATCACCAGTTGACGCTTGCCAACATGCCTGTGCTGTTGACCCGCAACAAAAGCGGCGAGGTCAAGGCGTTTGCAAATGTCTGCCGCCATCGCGGCATGAAGCTCTGTACGTCGGAAACGACCGAAAAAGCACCGCGCCTTGTCTGTCCCTATCACGCATGGACCTATGATCTGAACGGCAAGCTGATCGGTCTGCCGCGCTCGGAAACCTTTCCGGGGCTGGCAAAATCGGAGCTGGGATTGCTGGAACTGCCCGCGCGCGAGGCGGGCGGGCTGATCTGGGTCGGACTTGATGCGGACAACCCGCCGGATTTTGGCGACGTGACGGGCGAGCTTGCAGAGGACCTTGACTCGCTCGGTCTTGGTGTCGGCTATCTTTATGATTATGCAACATTTCCGGTGCAGGCAAACTGGAAGCTGGTCATGGATTCGATGCTCGACAGCTATCACGTGACGCGCCTGCACAAGGACTCACTGGCACAGTTTTCGACCGATTCCGAAAACCAGATCGACCGCATCGGACCGCATATTCGCAACGCCGCGCATCGCAGCAACTTCGAACGCAAGCTGATTTCGCGTGACCATAACGATATGCGGCGGATCATGGTGTTTTCCTATATCGGCTTTCCAAACGGCATCATTGTCGTCAGCCCCGGCTATATCAGCCTTGGCGTGGTGCGCCCGATCTCGGTCGATGAAACCGCGGTCGATTACTACATGATCGCCGACGAAAAACCCGAAACGGAAAAGGCTGAAACCCGCTTACGCAAATCCATGGCGCTGATGAGCCGGGTATTCGGCGAAGAGGATTACTGGGCCGCTGCCATGTGTCATGCCGGGCTGAAATCCGGTGCGATCAATGATGTGAACCTTGGCGGCATGGAAGTACAGATCCGCATGTTTCAGGATGCTGTGACAGCGCGGCTGTAACTGGCACTTTGATCCCTAGCTGGGCGGGCGCCAGCCGATGCCGACATCGGTGACGACCGGGAAATTCGTCCATTCGCCTGTCGGTGTGCGATAAAAACCGCCAGCGGCGAGCGCGCCGCCGTCGACATGGATCGTCGTGCCCGTCACCCAGGCGCTCAACTCACTTGCCAGAAACACTGCGCAGCCAGCGGCATCGCGTGGCGTGCCAAAGCGGGCCATCGGGATCCAGCGTTCGACATGGTCGCGATGCTCCGGCGCAATCATGCGCGAAACGGGCACCTGCGCGGACTCGGTCGTTTCGGGCGCGATGATGTTGACCCTTATGTTTTCGGGCGCGAGTTCAAGCGCGATGCTCTTGGTAAAGCCGGTAATCGCGGATTTGAATGCGGCATAGACGGCGGCGGGCGGTGCGCCGCGATAGGCTTCTATGGTCGACATGTTGATGATGTTGCCGCCCGACCCCGTACGTCGCATCAGCGGCAGGGCCGCGCGCGTGCAGGCAAAGATATGTTTGAGGTTGATCGCGTAAAGCGCGTCCCAGTCGTCTTCGCTGCGGGTTTCAAAGGGACCGCGCAAACGCAGGCTGTCGCCGACATTGTTGACAAGGATGTCAAGCTTGCCAAAGCGGGTGTCAATCACTTCAAACAGGGCGGCAAGGTCGTTTGCAGAACAGACATTGCCGGTTGCCACATGATGATCGGAACCAAGTTCGTCCTGCAGCTTTGTAGCGCGCTCTGCGTCGATTTCGATCGCGGCGATGCGGGCGCCAAGATCGGCATAGGCCAAGGCGATGGCGCGGCCGATGCCAGCGCCTGCCCCGGTGACAAGCGCGACCTTGCCGTCGAGCCGGATCGACGGAGTCTGCCTGTTCATCATGCGATGACCATGCCGCCATCGACCGGCATGGCGATGCCTGTGACAAAGCTGGCCGCGTCGGAGACGAGGAAGATCGCGGCGGCCGCGATTTCCGACGGGTCGGCCATGCGGTTCATCGGGCGTGTGCGCGTCTTGGCAAGCGCAGGATTGCTGTTCGTTGACCCCATTGCGAGCGGTGTGACGGTGGCACCGGGAAGCAGCGCGTTGATGCGAATATTGTCCTCGGCATAATCCATCGCAGCACCGCGCACGAGGCCATCGACACCGGCTTTGGACGCGCAATAGTCAGAGCTCCACGGCAATCCCTTGACGGAGGCTGCGGACGATATCGCGACGATTGCGCCGTGCTTTTGCGGCAGCATGGCTGCGACCTGATATTTGATGCAAAGGAACATGCCACGCAGGTTGATGGCTTGTACCCGGTCAAATTCTGCGGCCGTGATCTCGTGTATGGGTTTTGATGCGCCGGTAATGCCCGCGCAATTGATCGCGCCAGATAAAGGCCCGAATGCCTTGACCGCGGCATCGACAAGTGCGCGGACGTCGTCCTCGTTGCTGACATCGGTGCGGATGAACTGCGCGGACCCGCCAGCGTCAGTAATGGCCTTTGCCTGCGCCTCTCCATCGGGGCTGAGATCGGCAATCGTCACCTGCCAGCCCTTTTCGATCAAACCCTCGACACAGGCCTTGCCTATGCCGCTGGCACCGCCTGTTACGATCACGGAATGCTGCGTGCTCATATTGATTTCCTCACCCCTTGCGCAATTTGCCACCATGACTAAAGTAGGCGATAATAGAACGCAAGGGCGATAATCGTACAATTTGCCCATTTCAACCAAGAGGATTGTCCGATGCCAAACCATAGCGCAGCTCCATTGCAACATCCCGACAAGCTGTTCATCGCCGGCGAGTGGGTTGCCCCGTCGACCGATGCAAAGATCGAGGTTTTTTCGCCTGCGAATGAAGAACTGTTCCTGCAGGTGGCCAATGCACAGGAAGCCGACGTCAATCGTGCGGTGGCCGCTGCACGCGATGCGTTCGACAATGGACCGTGGCCGCGCATGTCGTACAAGGAACGCGCCGGATATATGAACGCGATCGCCGAAGAACTGACTGCGCGTTCCGCTGATATTGCGACCATCTGGCCAAATGAAATGGGTATTCTGCACAGTATGGCGAGCGCCTTTGCGCCCGGCGCGGGGCATTTTTTCCGCTATTATGCCGGCATGGCCGACAGTTTCGCGTTCGAGGAAGAGCACAAGACCGTCTCGGGTGCGAAAACCGGGCTTCTGGTCCGTGAACCCGTCGGCGTTGTCGGGGCGATTGTGCCGTGGAACGGCCCGATCATGATCACCGCCTTCAAGGTGGCGCCCGCGCTGATTGCCGGATGTACGGTGGTCATAAAAGGCTCGCCCGAAGCGCCGGGTCATGCGCTGTTGATGGCAGAAGTGGTTGAAAAGGTCGGCCTGCCCAAGGGTGTGATCAATGTCGTTATTGCCGACAGGGTGGCGTCCGAAGCTCTGGTCAGGCATCCGGGCGTCGACAAGATCAGCTTTACCGGATCAAGCGCGACCGGACGCCATATCGCCTCCATTCTCGGCGGTCGCATGGCGCGCTACACGCTCGAACTTGGCGGCAAGTCGGCGGCGATCATCCTTGACGATTATGACATCGAAACCGCGGCCAACGAACTGGCCGCCCGTGCCTGCGACATGACCGGGCAGGTGTGCGCGGCCCTGACCCGCATCGTGGTGCCGAGCGGGCGTGCGGACGCGGCGGCCGAGGCGCTTGGCGCGGCATTTGACAAGGTCGTCGTCGGCGACCCTTTCGACCCTGCGACACAGATGGGGCCTGTGGCAACGCGGGTGCAGCGGGACCGGGTGGAAGGCTTTATCGAACGCGCCAGGGCCGACGGCTATCGTCCGGTATCGGGTGGCGGCAGGCCCGCACATCTCAATCGGGGCTTTTTCATCGAGCCGACGGTTTTTGGCGGCGTCGACAATGCGTCGGAGATCGCACAGGACGAGGTCTTCGGCCCGGTGCTGGCGGTCATTCCGGCCAAGGATGAAGCCGATGCCATCCGCATCGCCAACGATTCAAAATTCGGCCTGAATGGTGCGGTTTTCACAAATGATGTCGACCGTGCTTATGCGGTCGCGCGGCAGGTCCGCACAGGCACGGTCGGTCACAACGGCCATCTTGTCGACTTCACCATCGCCTTTGGCGGGTTCAAGCAATCCGGCGTTGGCCGCGAAGGTGGTGTCGAGGGGCTGTACCCGTTCCTTGAGACCAAGACGGTGCTGCTGGATGGTCGGCCAAGCCATCTTCCTGCGAAGGCCTGATCTCTTATGAAGATCCGGCCGGTTTCGCTGATCGCGCTGGCGATGTGCGGTTTTGTTGCTGCGGCGGCAACCGGGCAGTCGCACGAGACCGCGCCAAAAGGCCAGAATGCCGATGTGTCCGATGACGTGCACTGGCCGCAATATAACCGCACGTATCAGGGCGAACGTTTCAGCGAACTTGCCGAAATTAACACTGGTAACATTGGCGATCTGGCGGAACTTTGCCGTATCCGTGTTTCGGGACCGGGGCCGTTCAGCACCAGCCTGATCGAAGACGGCGGCACGCTTTTCTTGACGAGCACGCATGCGACGATCGCGCTCGATGCGACGAACTGCGACATCAAGTGGAAATCGATCTACGCACCGCAAGCGACCGAGGTGTTCAACACGCATCGTGGCGTTGCTGTTGCAGAGGGGCTGGTGGTGCGCGGAACGACCGACGGCTATCTCGTCGCCTATGACCGCGAAACCGGCCAGCAGCGCTGGACCGCAAAGGTTGGGGATTCGAGCAAAAGCGAATTCGTCTCGTCGGCGCCGCTGGCGTGGAATGGTATGGTGTTCGCAGGCGTTGCGGGCAGCGACTGGGGCATTCAGGGGCATATGGACGGCTTCGACCTTGCGACAGGGCGAAAGCTTTGGTCGTTCAACGTCATCCCGTCGCCCGGTGAAAAGGGCAATGAGACATGGCCGGGCGAGTCATGGAAACATGGCGGCGGCGGCACATGGACGTCCTACACGCTCGACCCGGAAACCGGAGAGCTGTTCGTGCCCGTCGCAAACCCGGCGATGAGCTGGAATGGATCGGCACGGCGCGGTGACAATCTCTTCAGCAATTCGGTGGTTGTGCTTGACGCCAAGACCGGGAAATTGCGCTGGCATTACCAGACGCGCAAGCATGACACGCATGATTATGGCGTGACGTCCGCGCCCATTCTGTCAACGCTCGCCAATGGCAAAGAGATCGTCGCGGTGACGCCCAAGGATGGCTATCTGTACGCGATTGATCGCAAGAGCCACAAACTTCTGTATCGCGTTCCGGCAACGACGATCCTGAACCACGAAGTCGAACCGACACCCGAAGGTATACACACCTGTCCTGGTATCTATGGCGGATCGGAATGGAACGGCCCGGCCTTCGAGCCGCGCGAACAATTGCTGATGACCGGCCAGACCGACTGGTGCGTCACCATCCGCCAGACCGTGCCGATGCCCGTCTACGAGCGCGGCAAGCTCTATATGGGCGGCAAGCATGAAATGGACGAGAAAAGCGGCGGCTGGGTCGCGGCCTTCGCGGCAGGAACAGGCAAACCACGCTGGAAGCGGCGCTTCGAGGCCCCGATCGTATCGGGCATCACGCCAACGGCAGGTGGTTTGACCTTCATGGGTGACATGGGTGGCACATTCTATGCGCTGCGCAGCAAGAACGGCGAAATCCTGAAAGCGATAGATACGGGCGGCGCGGTGGCAGGCGGTGTCATCACCTATCGTCTGTCGGGCAAGCAATATGTGGCGATCACCTCGGGTAATATTTCTCGATCAAGCTGGCCTCAGGGCGCAGGTATTCCTTCAGTTGCAATCTATGGTTTGCCCCGCAGCGATAAATCGACGGACAGCGTAAATGGCGGCGATGTCAATGCGGGCAAGGCGCTTTACGCCTCCGTCTGCGCAGGGTGTCATGGGGTCAACGCCGATGGTGGCGGTGGCGGCCCGGCCTTGCTTGGTGTCGGCATGCGCTACACGCATTCCGGGCTGGTCGATTTCATCAAGAACCCGCCTGCAACGATGCCAAAACTCTATCCGCAGCCGCTGCAGGATGCCGATGTTGAAGACCTCGCCGCCTATGTGGAACGCTTGCGATAGCGGCAGAGGCGTAAAGCCTAGATAATCTGCGGGATCGCCAGTGATGCTGGCAGGCGTTCAAGGCCGATCTTGCGGTCAACGGCCTGCTCGTGATTGTAGATCAACCGTTCCTGCTGCCCAAGCGGTATGCTTTTGAAGGCGGGGCTTTCCATCGAATCCTGAATCCATGCCAGATTGGTCAGATCTTCCTTCAACAGTTGATCCATTGATGCGATTGCGCGGTTGCGCATGTCTTCGGATTCCGCGTCTTTATCGCTGTCGCGCACCCACCACCAGGCGTCTATGCGCGATCGGTTGATGGCAGTGGGCCAGATCACCCAGGTCAAAATCATGCCCGTCGATCCAACGAACAGAAAATTGGGAAAGACGTTCCAGGTGCAAGCGCCAATACGCGCGATTTCCAGTGCAGGATCGCCCTTTGCGCTCTCTAAGTCCCGTGCAAGCGCTTCTTCTTGCGTCAGCCCGAGCCGCACTGTTTCCGAGCCGACGCCTTTGCGCCGTGGCTCGAAATGCACGGAATGACCGTTTTTGTACATGCGTGGACTGAACCCGCGATAATCTATCGAGTTATCAGCAGTTTCGGGGTGTATATATTTGACGTGATAGACTTCCAGAAATGCGTCAAGCGCGACTTTCCAGTTGCATTTGAGATCGACAGAATAATTGTGAAAGGCGGTCAGCTCTTCTGGTCTGAACGCCTCAAGGTCCGAAACGACGGATCCGAGATACGCGTTAAGCGATTCCGCTTCGGGATCACAGTTGACGAAAATCCAGTTGCCCCAAAGCTCGACCTTGACCGCCAGCAAACGCTTGCTGCTTTTGTCGAGGCCCGGAA
Source organism: Sphingomonadaceae bacterium (assembly GCA_041621755.1). Classification (GTDB taxonomy): domain Bacteria; phylum Pseudomonadota; class Alphaproteobacteria; order Sphingomonadales; family Sphingomonadaceae; genus Sphingosinicella. The sequence goes on from JBFKAE010000055.1 coordinate 13,169, forward strand.
ATTCGTGCTCGTCGGGTACGTACTGCAATGCGCCATCATCGCTGTAGGTCCAGCAGTGGAATTTGCAGCGCAGCGTGTCTGTCTGCCCGCGCTCCTCATGCACCAAAGGGCCGCCGCGATGTGCGCAAGTATTATAGAATCCTCTGATGACGTTGTCTTTGCCGCGAACCAGAAGAATCGGAGCGCCCGCATCACGCCATAGTTTATAGCTGCCCTTTGCGGGCAATTCGCCGACATGACCAGCGAAGAGCCAGGACCGCGGCCAGAGATGTTTCTGTTCAAGCGCGTAGAATTCGGGGTCTGTATAGCGGCCTGCCGGCACCTCGGGAAGCGGACTTGCCCCCGGAGTGGCAGCACGCTTTTTCCATCTCTCTATCTCATCCGAAAAGGCACCTTTGATCTCTCCGACTTCAATTCTGTCCATTCGGGTTTCCTTGATCATGTTTTGAGATGAAGTTGGTCTTTCGGGAAATTTGACGCCTTATAACAAAGGGTAATTGTTGGCTGTCTGCTGCCACCGCAGTGAAACGGTTGCGTGCCAACGCACTGGAAAAGGAGGCGCTACAGGAGAAGGAAAGCGCCTCCTTTTGATGGCGAGCCAGAAGCAATTCTGGCTCGCCCAAGTGTGCCGTGTGCGTTTCGGCACACTACCAGCGATATGATACCGATCCGCCAAACGTTACGGGCTCGGCATAAACAGCACGCGATGCAAGAGGGTCGTTGAAATTCGACCTGAAGTATTTTTCGTTCAAGACGTTCTTGGCATAAACCGAAACATCAAAATGATCTGACGGGTCGGTCCATGTCGCACGCAGGTTCACCAGCGTATGCGATGGGTTGAACAGCTGATGAGCAGCATCGAAGAAATATTTCTGCGTGTAGAACAGGTTGGCGTTCAGCACCATTCTGCCTTCGGCGAGATCGAACCCGTAATCCACCGAAGCGCTTCCGGCGAACGTCGGCGTGCGTTCGACGTCAAAGCCGGTGACAGGAATTGGGTTGCTGGCATCGATCGTGCCGTAACGCGGATCGAGCGGGTTGGTGACGAATTCGAAGAAGCCCGCGCAATTTGTGCAGGTCCCATCGGCTTCGTAACGTCCGAAATCCGTGTAGCGGGCATCGGTCAGCGTACCTGCCAGCGTGACGGTCAGGTCATCGGTGACGCGGTAAGACAGATCGGCATCAAGACCATAGATATGCGACCGGCCGGCATTGATTGTCCGGCTCAGACCACCATCGAGATAGCTGGTGACCTGAATGTCGGTGTAATCATAGAAGAACGCCGCGACATTCAGGCGTAGACCTCTGGATGCCGTCTTGAAGCCAACTTCGTAGGCGTCAATATGTTCAGGCTTGACGGCATTGGCCGGGTCGGCGGTGAAGGCCGACGCGGGCATCCCGCCTGAACGGTAACCTTGCGAGAAGGAGAAATAGATGTTCGAACTCGGCGTCAGTTCATAACGGGCGACCGCGCGCGTTGCGAAATCCTTGAACGTTACGCAACCGGTCCCAAGAACAGCAGGGTTGATATAGGTCACGCATGGCTTGTCGTGCGTATAGCGTCCACCGACCGTCAAATACAGATCGTCGATAACCTCGTACGTACCTTCGGCGAAAGCCGCGTAAGAGTTTGCATAATTGTGCGAAGCGAACGCTTCGAAGAAGTTCACATTGTCCAGGCTGACATTGAACGAATAGTCATCTTCGAAGTGCAGGTAGAACGCGCCCAGAACCCAGTTGAAACGCGAGTCACCGTTGGATGTGATGTTGAGTTCCTGGGTAAACGTGCTGTCGGGAACGGTCCACCGGCGGGATGTGGCGCCTGCATTGACGGTGCTCGCGTCATAGTCGAGCGCCTGGAAGATCTCGTCAGTCCGATAACCGGTATAGGACGTGATATCGGCAAACCCGGCATCATACTGGATCTTTGCAGTAAAGGCGTCGGTCTCGCGGATAGCCTGCCCCGGATAATCTTGCGAAATGCGCTTGGGGCTGTCGAAGACAAGTTGAGAGCCGGCGTTGTGCGGGAAGATCGGACTGCCTACGGAAACGCCGTTTCTGGCGACAACCATCTGCGTGCCGGGGTCGTTGGTGTAGGTATGTTCATAGGCCAGCAGGATCGATAAATCGTCCGTTGGCTCGATGAGAAGCTGTGGACGGATCGCCCACTTCTTGAATTTGGCGACCTTGTCATTGCCGTCGAAAACGTTGGTGACATAGCCGTCGCCGCGTTCATAGGACCCGGCAATGCTGGCTGCGATGCCTTCGGTCAGCCCGCCAGTGACATAAGCTGCAGTCTTGACGTTGTTATACGAGCCATAGCCGGCGCGAACCAGGCCAGAAAACTCCTGCTGCGGCTTTTTGGTGTTGATCATGATCGCGCCGCCAGTGGCATTGGCGCCGAACAATGTGCCCTGTGGGCCTTTCAGAACGTTGACGCTTTCGACATTCACCAGTTCAAAGTTGCTGGCCGAAGCTGTCGGGATATAAAAGCCGTCAACATATGTCGCGATGTTCTGAACCAACCCGGGAAGCGAGACGATACTGCCCACGCCACGGATCGTTGGCAGCACGAACGTGCCTGCATAGTTAACGCGCAGCGCCGGAATGGCCATTGGCAGATCCCGGACCATCTGGATGCCGCTGGATTGAAGCTTTTCTGCTGAGACTGCGGCGATCGAGATCGGCACGTCTTCAAGTGCTTCACTGCGCTTCTGCGCGGTGACGAGAATAATCTCCGTCGAGTCAACGGCTGCTGCCGCGTTAGCACTTGCCTCGGTTTGTGCCAGTGCTGGCGCTGTCGCGAGAAGCAGTGTTCCGGCAAGCGCGCTGCTGACAAGGAACCCGACCCGGCGATGTGCGTTATAGTCTAAACCCGTTTTCTGAACCATTTTCTTCCTCCCTTTATCGTCATTTGTACGATAATCGACCATATGTTCGTTAGATAAACACTATGGCACTGCGTTTACCCTGTCAATCACCCTGCACAGGCCGTGAAATTTTAGTGGTTACTGTTGCATTTGTGCCAGATGCGCGCGGCGCGGGAAGCCCATCAAGAGATTGACAAGCTAGAATGGATGAATAAATGTTACAAATGTGCGATAAACGGACAAAGTGTAAATGACGTAGCCGCGAAGGCGCGAACTGGAGGATTATCGATGGCGAGTGTTGAGCGGAATGCGAGTATTCCGGACCATGTTCTGGACAATCAGATCGTCGACTATGATTACACTGGCGACCAGCGAATCGCCGAGGCAGGCGATTTTCAGCTTGGGCTACACAAACTCCATGCAGATGCACCTGACGTGTTCTACTCGCCGCGCAATGGCGGATTCTGGATGGTGACACGGCTCGACAAGATGTCGAAAATTTTGTCCGATACCGAACATTTTTCGAACCGCGTCCTCGAAATTCCGCGTATCTACAGCGACAACGTCATGATCCCGCTCAATCTCGACCCGCCCGAGCATCTGCCTTTCCGCATGGTGCTGATGCGTCATTTTGGCCCGAAAAACATCCGCGAGATGGAACCGGGGATTCGCGAATGGGCGAACCGGCTGATCGATCAGGTGATCGATGATGGCGAATGCGAGTTTGGCGAAACCATTGGTGCGGCCTTTCCAGTGTCGGTGTTCATGCAGCTCGTCGGCTGGGAACTCGACCGCTTTGAAGAGTTTCGCGACATTGTTCACGAATTCTTCCGTCCCGACATCGCGCCTGCAGACCGGGTGAAGGTTCAGGACAAGATTATCGAGACCGTTGCCGAATATTTTGAACTTCGCCGCAAGGAGCCGGGTGACGACCTCTTTACCAAGCTGCTCAGTGAAGAGGTGCGCGGACGCAAACTCACCGACGATGAACTGAAATCGATCGGGTTTCTGCTGTTTCTGGCCGGCCTCGATACAGTTGCGAACACGCTGGCGTTTTCCTTCAATTTCTTGGCACAGCGCGAGGATATTCAGGCGCAACTCGCCGCCGATCCTGAACGGATTTCGGATTTTGTCGAAGAGTCGCTGCGGCGCTTTTCCATCGTCCAGCAGCCGCGCATCGTCAAAAAGGATGTCGATATGTTCGGCGCAAAATTTCGCGTCGATGACATGATCGTTTGCTCCCTGCCTATGGCAGGCCTTGACGAGCAGGCAAATCCGCAGCCCGAAACCTTTGACATCGATCGCGAGGGGCGAAAGCATATCGCGTTTTCAACCGGGCCACATACGTGCGTTGGTAATTTTCTTGCCCGCTGTGAAATGAAAATCCTCACCGAAGAATGGATTCGACGCATCCCGAAATTTCGTCGCAAGCCGGGAACGGAACCCAAGATACGCTCCGGTGGGGTGGCGTCGCTTTCAGATATCTGGCTGCAATGGCCCTGACGGCTAGGCTGACCATCAATCCCGACCGGTAGGCGCGCTATGCCTGATTCTGCGCTGCCCCTTGCGCAATCGCGTCTCAGGCGGGAGATCGCGCCAGAGTGTCAGGATTTTCATTCGGGGCATGGAGAACATCAAGGCGCGTGCGATGATGTTCACGCAGGACGAGCCAGAGGAGTATGAACGCGGCCGGTATCGTGACAAACCCGATAAGTGCGAGGGCAACTGACAAGGGGTGCTCAAAGCCGGTCAGATGATCGCTGAACAGACCGGCGAGCACTGGCCCCAAGCCCGTTCCGAACAATGCTGTCACCATGGCCATGATTGCAATGGCCTGCGCGCGCAGGTGGCGTGGCGTTATATATTGGAAGGTCAGCGACGACAGGCTGGTGACCGAGCTGACCAGAAACAGCGCGGCGCCGACCATCGCAAGTTCGGCATAAAGCGAGCTGGTCAAAAGCCCGAATGTCGCAAGCGGCCACAGCAAGGCGAGCACGAGCAGCATGTAGCGCAGCACCGTGCGCACCGGATTGTCTCGGGCAAGCTTTGAAACCAGCAATCCGGCCGAAAGCGTGCCCGCCGCGCCGCAGATCAAATAGACTGGCCCGAACAGCGCACCCATTTCGGCCTCGTTAATACCCTTTGATCGCATGATCGCCGCCGGGAGCCACGTGACATACCCTGCCAGCAACACCATGACGAGCGCCATTGCGAGCTGGAAGAGCATGTAGATTTTCCAATGCTTGCGGAACAGGGCAAAGACTTCGCCTGCGCCCGGGCCATCCTTTTTTTTCGGCCGGTTTATAGGTCGATCGACAATCAGCAATAGCAACAGGGCCGGGATCAGGCCAAGTCCATCGACGTTTCACGCATCTGTCGGAGGCGATGCTCAACGGCTTCCCGACACGGTTTTGACCTGAAAGATCTGATTTGCCGGAACATCAAAGTATTTAAGTCGAGTTCCATCGGGCAGGA
>JBFKAE010000056.1:0-18324 GCA_041621755.1 Sphingomonadaceae bacterium
CCCCCCAACCCATCCACCAGTGGATCAATCCATCACTTCATCATCCGCCAATCCACCAGTCAAAGGGGGGCGCGGAGATTACATCCCGATATATCCTGCCACGGTCGAGCGAAAGCGCACGGCCTGTGATCAAAAACGCGCGCGAAATCCGCCATAAACGGCACGGCGTTCAACCGGGTAATATATCACGGAAGTCGGTGAAGCGGTGATCGTCGCCGAAATATCGCCGATTGCTTTTTCGCCAAGCATGTTGCGCACATCGAAAAACACATCAAAGCCCTGGGCAACGCGCGCGCCCGCCGTCAGGCCAAAAAGCGTATAGGCGCTGCCCCGCGTGCTATTATTGTAATCGGCATAGGCAGCCTGCGGTACCCATTCAACACTTGGCGCAATGTGCAGCGCATCGGTCCCGACCCGAACTTCGGCGCGGTAAAGATGCTTAGGAATGACTGGCAGGCGATTGTCGCCATATTGCGCGTCATCGCGGAAGCCAAAGTCGGAATATTGCCAGATTTGCCGCAGCCGCAGCCAGTCGAGCGGCTGCAGATCAAGCCCGGCCTCGATCCCCTGATGCCGTGTGCGAGCGGCGTTGAATGTCGAAGCAGGAATGTCCGGCCCAACGGCAAATTGCAGCAGCTCCCCTTTCAGGGTCGAGCGGTAGAAACTGACATCCCAGCGCACGATACCGGCATGGCCGCGCGAACCGACCTCCGCCGTCCACGCACGCTGTGGAGAGACCGGGACGAATGCCGCGATCTGCGCCAGCTCGATAAAGCCCGGGAACTCGACCGAGCGGTTATAATTGGCATAAAACTGCACGTCGCTCGCCGGTTCCCAGATCACGCCGACCTTTGGTGAAAAGGCGCTGAAATTTGCCTCTCCCTGCACAATTGTCGGCAAGACCTGATCCTGTTTGCGCAGTCCGTCGGCGTAAATGCCACCAGCCACAAGCGTCAGGCGTTCAACCGGGCGGACACGTGCTTCGCCATAGACGCGAACGCTGCGCGCCGTCTGATCGGCAGCAAATGTCGGCGCCCCGCGCTTGCCATTGATATTGACGAAGCGCTTTGAACGGACGTCACCGAACTGGGCGCTGGTGCCAAGTGTCAGCTCGATCGGGCCTGTCACATAGTCCAGTCTGGCCGACACGCCGACATCATTCGACTCCTGATCGACAACCTGAAAAATCGGATGATAAAGCTGCTTGGCATTGATGAAGCCGCCAAGCGCGATATTGACGTCGCCCAGCACAAGCTGTGTCAGATTCTGCACACGAATGGAATCAATGTCGCGCGCCTGATCGCCAAAGCGGTTTCCGGATTCAGGCCGTGTCAGCACGGTCGCACGATCAAGAGCGCCCGGAATCTGCTGACGGATACGGTTGATGCTTGTGTAAAACCGCGTCGACACCGCCTCGCTGAACATCAGCCCGACATTGCCATGAAAGCGCAGCGTATCGCGTTCGACATGATCGCGATCACCGTCGCTGCTATCGACCTGCAACGCCGCCCACGCATCGCCGATACCGCGCGCGAAACCCGCCGACACAAGGCCGCGCACCGTGTTGAAGCTGCCGCCGTCAAGTCGAACATAAGCGCCCGGCGCAGATCTACCAGTTGGCGTCACGCCATTGACAGCGCCGCCGAGCGTACCGCTGCCAAAGCGCAGCGCATTGCCGCCGCGATAGATTTGCAGATGGTCATAGAAGGTCGGGTCGAGTTCCTGAAAATCGCCATTATCGTCGGCAAGATTGACCGGCACGCCATCCTGCAACAGCGTAATCCCACGCATATGGAACCCGCGGCTTAAGCCCGACCCGCGGATCGACAGACGCACTTCCTGACCATAGCGCGGCTGAACATAGACGCCGGGTGAAAAGGCCAGCGTATCGCGCAGGGAGACAATCCATTTATCGGCATAGTCTTCGGCGCGAACAAAATCGACTCCGCCCGGCGTCGCGCGCAAAGCGCGTTCCGCCTGATCGGCTTGCGAGGCGGCGAGGACAAGTATTGTGGCATTGGTGTCGGTCGTATTGGCCTGTGCGATGGCAGGCGCGGATACGGCGAACAGGCACGCGCCAAGGCGTGCGAAGGCGGCGGGTTGCATTGGGGAAAATCCTGAATCTGAAACATGGAACATGCGCCGCAATCACGGCGAAACGAATTTCAGATCAGTGGTGGTCCCGTCTGTGGTGGTGGCGGCGCCGCAAGGCCGTTTCCGATACTGACAGTCAGTTTGCGAAATAGCGCCACATGCATCGGCAGCGTCGCGGAAAGGACCGAGGCGAATACCGGCGGCATGTCGATCGCCGCACCAAAACCAGAAAAAATACAGGGCTGATGACTGTCGCTTTTGCCACCGCTCGGCGCGTCCTTGCGCAGATTCCCGTCTTCATCGACCCAGGCTTCAACAACGCCCATGCCGGTACAAAGCGTAATCTTCCAACCATCGGCCGCCGTGGGCATCCACCCCGCTGGCACCAGCACACGGCTCAGCAAAGCAAACGCAAGTAGCGTCAGCGCCAGACAATTGCCACGGGAAGAAAACAGCCGGTTCACGCCGCCGCTCTCGCATCCCTCTCTTTATACTGCAACGGCATTTTTGTCGCACAACCGGCTATGCTGGCGCAAAATACAATGTGCCGGGCATTGTACATGGTCTTGTGGCTTCGATGGCGCGCCCGCAACGGGACGCGCCATCGCCCCCGTGCAAACCCGCTAGAACATGTAATCCAGTCTCACGCCAAGGCTACGCGGGCGGGAATATGCCGTTGTCGCACTCAGCCCGATAAAGCCCGGACTGATATAGACGTTGTTCTTTTGAACATTATTCTCAAGATTTGTTGCATATCCCGTGATCGAAAGCCCGGTGCCCGCGACAAAATAAGTCACCGTCAAATCCGTCTTGGTATTGGAAGGCACCCGGTCGATAATCGGGTGATTATACTCACGCAGGAACAGTTCATCGTGCCAGGTGGTGTTGAGCGCCGCCACGACATTGCCCGCAGTCCCGATATCAAACCCATATTGCAGACCCGCGGTGATCGTATGCTTCGATACATAGGGCACCTGCTTGCCGCTAAGGTCCGTCCGGCCTAGCCCGCCCGGATCGTTTGGATTGAAAACCGGTGCAGGGTCGCGGGGGTCGGTGTTGAAATATTCGTCAAACGTTGCATTGATATAGGCATATGACGCGCTCAACAGCAGCGAATCCGCAATCTTGAACTGGCCATCGACTTCAAAGCCGTAAAGCGTACTTTTCGCGGCATTTGTCGTAAATTGTCCCGGTGCGTTGTTGATCGTCGTCAGCGTCGTCAGCTGCATGTCGTCATATGCATAATAGAATGCATCGGCATTGATTTGCGCCAGACCGCCTAACAATTTCGACTTTATACCGGCCTCGTAGGCCATAATGGTTTCAGGGTCATACGGCGCACCGCTCGAACTGATGTTAAAGCCGCCTGCCTTGTAGCCGTTGGACGCATTGGCATAGACCATCACATCATCGGCCGCATTCCATTCGATACCGGCCTTCCATGTGATCTTGGAAAATGTCGCGCGCCCCGGGAATGCCGCATTGGGAATATCGGGCGGGAACGGCTGGCCAAAGTTGCCGCGGGTGACTTTCCGGCCGCTTTTCTTGTCATGTGTATAGCGTATGCCTGTTGTCAGCCTGAAGTCATCGGCCAGCGAATATGTCGTTGACGCAAACCCGGCGATCGTCGAACCGCTACCCCACTCATCAAGCAGGAAGTCAGGCAACGATATCATACCGCCCGGCGTCAGACCGTTGAGACGGACCCGCCTGAGAATATAGGTGTCCTCGTCGAAATAATAGGCGCCAAGGATCCATTCCAGAGGACCATTATTGTTTGACGACAGGCGGAATTCAACGCTTTGCGCGTCATTTTCCTGATCCTTGTTGAAAATACTGACGGGCACTGGCGAGCCGTCAAAATCCTGCTGAAGATGTGTATCCTGCCACAATTTGCCCGCCTGCAGGAAAGCATCGATATCACCGAAGGATTTTTTCAACCTGATAAATGTCGAGAGCGTTTCCGTGTCATTAAAGGCGGGCGTGTCATTGTTCGCGGTCATATTGTCGATCGGGTCCGCCGGTACCGTGGCCAGCAGCGCCCGTGTCGGCGGCGGGCCACCAATATTTCTTTCAAGAAACTGCATGGCGACGCCAGAACCATTCAGATCGCTATAGGTTGCCGAAACCAGAACTTCGAAATCATCGCCAGCATCGAACAGCAACTGTCCCCGCACCGTCAGGTCACCATCACGTCCGAACAGGTCCTTTGTACCCGGCGCGGTGGAAAGGTTTTTGACATAGCCGCCCTCTTCCGAGCGCACGGCGGAAACCCGGGCCGCGACATTATCGCCGACCGGAACGTTGAGCATGCCACGAAATTCGAGGAGGTCGCGCGAACCATAGCTCGCCCCGACGCGCCCTTCCAGAACCTGCTTTGGTTCCTTGGAAATGATATTCACAACACCACCAGTGGCGTTGCGTCCGTATAATGTCCCTTGTGGGCCGCGCAGCACCTCGACACGGTCAATATCGAAAAACACCGCACTGCCGCCTGCCGGGCGGGAGATGTAGAAACCGTCATTGTAAAAGGCAACACCAGGATCGGTGATCGATGTCGTCCCCTGAAGGCCGATACCGCGCAGCGAAATCTTGAAGCCGTCCTGTTCCTGCCCAACGTGCAGGTTGGGAATATAGGATTGCAGCTTCGATACATCGTCGATGCCACGATCTTCCATTTTGTCGCCGGAGATCGCCGATATTGCAATCGCCGTATCCTGCAAATTGGTCGCCCGCTTTTCTGCGGTAACCACAATATCGTCAATGCCGATATTGCCCCGGCCACCTTCGGCCTGCGCAACAGCAACAGAGGGCGCCAGCAGCGCCACAAGCGCCACACCAGATTTAAGTTTCTTCATCTCTCTCCCCTTTACGGACCCACAGACAGGATTCGCCGATCCACAGATCATCCGTTCACACTTCCCCTTAAGTGGATACATATAATATAGGCACGATCAATCATATACTGCATCCACTTTTAAATTTTGATCGCATGTTGCTAAAATGCATCTCGGATTAATGCATTAAGATTCATATGTTATATAAGATAAATCCTGCCATACGCCGCGATACGCATAGCGACGCATCCAGATCAGGATGACATCCTAAACAGCCCGATGCTGCTTAATTATGCATACATTATATATGGTCGCCCTGTAAGGGTCTCGCGCGAAATGCAATAAACCTAGGCTGCGGAAAGCGTCACATTAAGGACAATGGATTCACTCAGCTCCGATTTGATTGTCACGACCTCGTCAGCACATTCTGGACAGGAAACGTTGACTGCATAGCCGCCACTGCCGTTTGGCAAATCATCAAAGATGAAGTCACCGAAGTCATCGGTACGCGTTTCAGAGAGCACCGCGCCATCGCGGGTTAAGACCACCTCTGCCCCTGCCACATTCTCCACCCCATCGGCACCGACCCGCGTGACGTTGCCGCCGATGAACTGATCGAAAAAGCGACTGGCGTTTTTGTAGTAGACGCGCGGTCCAGTTTCCAGTTCAGGGCGCAAAACCGACAAGCGATCGGCAACCACTTTCGTGCGCATCTCCTGATCGGTTGCATGTACAACGGTAAGAGCGTCGGTCGGGCAGCTTTGCACACAGCGCGGCGCGTCCCATCCCTGATCGAGCAGGTGGGCATCAAAATTCCAGGCTTGCGGCACGTTCTGCTCTTCATTCCATACGATCATGCCATAAGGACACGCGTCGACAAGGTCGCGGCGGCCGATCGCTTTGACGGGGTCGATCAACACAATCCCGTCTGCGCGCTGCCTGATCGCGCCGTCCGCTGCCTTGACGCAGGGCGCATCTGCGCAATGGTTACACATTTTGGGCAGAAACTGGACGTCGACCATCGAACCCGAACCGCGCACACGGCGCTCGACATCCAGCACTTTCAGGTTGGCCGCGCCCGGCTTTGAATAGCCTTCAAAGGCGTTGCCAAGATTTTCGTCAAGCGTAGCAACGACGCAATTATTGCAGTTCGTGCACTTGGCTGAATCGATCACCAGATTCCACGTTTTCATCGGACTGTCCCCAAATGCCGGTCCACTTCTCGATTTCCACCAAGCAGGAATTCGGCGCGATTGATGTCGTATTTTTGGCCTGTGTCCGTGATGGTGTCAGCAGGTTGATACAGCCGCCACGGTCAAGAATTTTACCATCCGCGTCCTCGATAAAATCGAACTCCGCCGACGACTCATAGGTCTTGATCGATCCACGCGCGACCAGCGGCGAGACGTCGAGCGCGCAAATGACACCTGCACGGTCATTATAGACTTTCACCAGATCGCGCTGGGCAAGTCCGCGCTCCTCGGCGTCGCGACTGTTCATGCGGACCACCCAATAGGCGTAACCATCGATAGAAACGCGGTGGTCCGCAATCGCATTAATACTGCTGCCTTTGCCGTCCATATGTGTGTGAAAACTGTATCGCGGGTGCCCCGAGACAAGCTGTAGCGGATATGCCCCGCAGCTCTGACGTCCTTCCCATGCCGGGATATAGCGGTTGAGCACGGGACGCTCGGGGTTATCCGGGTCGCCACGCTTCAGCGAATTGGGCAGAAATTCGATTTTCCCCGACTGGGTTTGCAACCCTTCGAGAAAGTTTCCCGAATGCCCGCCGGGCAGCGGGTGCGGCTCGGGCACGTTCTTCTTTTTACCCTCGTGAAGCCAGCGCATATAAACATTGTCGCGCGCGTCGGGCGACTGTGGCGGGGTAACAACATAGCCTTTTTTCAACAACTTGGCCCAACTCGTATAGTTGACCATGTCCGATGAATCGAAAATGCGTTTGCACCAGTCAAGCTCGTCACAGCCTTCCGTATACATCGCACCAAAGCCAAGCCGGGTCAGGATATCGGCAAAGATGCGATAATCGGATTTCGATTCCCACAATGGCTCGATGCATTTGTGCTGCATCACCACCATGCGATGGTTCATCTGCGTCTGATTGTGGTGCGCAAAGGCCGCGCAGCCGCTGACCTCGCTGATATCGGCGCGTTCAACGACCGTGCAGGCCGGCAAGATGATATCGGCAAACTGCGCTTCACCCTCGTCCCAGATCGACTGGCTGACAACAAGGTCGATGGACGGATCGCGGTACATGGCGACGCGACGTGATGAATCCATCGTCGTCCCGAATGATGACCCGCCATACTGGTAGATCATATGGATGTTGGGATGACCCGGAGCCGGGAAAGGACGCAGGCGGAACTGCGCCTCCATCGAGAACCCATCCCAGTCATAGGCGCCTGTCTTGCCCTGCGTCACGGCTTCGGGCGCGAAACTGCTCGGCACGCGCTGCTCGACCGGATTCACCGTCAGAACATGCGGCATGCGGACATAATTGTGGACCGCAGCCGCGGTCTTCGTCAATTCGCCCGAAATCCCGCCTTCGGCATAGCCGGGGAAATATTGTGCAAGATCGACCGGCGCACCGCACTGCAAATTGCCGAAATTGACACCCGGCTTGCCCCAACCCTGCATGGTCATCAGCAACACCATGTTGCGCGCCCATTGCTGGCCGGTCGCCGCGCGGCACGCACCGCCAAAACCCACGCCAAGACCACCAGCCGAAAGATAGGTCTTTTTCGACGCCCATTTCCGCGCCAGCGAGACCACATCCTTTGCCGCTATGCCGGTTTCGCTTTCCTGCCAGGCAGGCGTTTTTGGCACCCCGTCGTCCTTGCCCAGAATATGATCGCGCCATTCGTCAAAACCGGTGGTGCATTTGTCGATGAAGGCCTTGTCGTAAAGATCCTCGGTGATCCAGACATACATGATGGCATGGGCAAGCGCAGAATCCGTTGTCGGACGAACCGGCAGCCATTTGCCGCCAAAGGCCTGCGCCGTCGCATTATAATGTGGGTCGATATGCACAAAGTCGATGTCGAGATCCTTGGCCCAAAGCCGCCTTTGCGACCCTTCGCCGCCGCCATAGAGGCCGGATGTCGCTTCGGGATCGCTCGACCAGAACACGATCATCTCGCATTCTTTCAGACAATCTTCCATCGTGCCATAGGCACCGGGCAGGCCCAGCCGCATGCTGTTGCCATAATGATGCTGCGCGCCCCAGTACCAGCCCTCCCACGAGATCGGGCTGAACGACATCATCGACGCGCCCAGAATGTTTGAAAAACGCATCAGCGCCGACAGCCAGTAACCGATATTGCCCATCTGATGATGCGCGCCGTGCAATGTGGTGATCGAGCCGGGACCATAGGTCGCCTTCTGCCGCCGGATTTCGTTGGCAATTATGTCGAGCGCCTCGTCCCAACTGATGCGCTCATAGCCCGACTTGCCGCGATTTTGACGATTGCGCTCGCCATTTGGATCAAAATCGACGCGCTTCATCGGGTATTTCACCCGCCGATCCGAATAGACGACCGATTTCAGCGACAGCGCATGCGAATTGACTGTGGATTGACGCTTGGGCGTAAACGTCCTGCCGCGCGCATCGATTGACCAGCTTTCAGCATCGCTGTCATCGAAGTCTATGGGCGCCGTCCTGACAATTTTGCCGTCCTTGACGTAAACGAATAGCGGCCCGCCATTGGTGTTGGTGGTAAAGCGGACGCAACCGTCGGGCATTTTCGTCCCTTGCTTCCACATCCCCGACACAACTTTTTTGACGAGCGTTGCAAACCACACGGTAAGCGCATCGTCACCCGACATCTCGACCTGATAGTTTTTGACAAAATGCACGACGTCGGCGGGGTCTGGCGAAGGCTTCAGAAAGCTGAGCGCAACACCGGCATTCAGGAATGCGACATCGACATCGGCTTTCGGATGCAACCCGCGGCCATCGCGAATTTTCCCATCTTCGATCGTAAAATAATGCGCGGCCGAATTGTCCGTCAGCCTGACCTGAACGGTGGCGTTGCTGCGACATAAATGTTCGCGAAACGCGGGATTGATCTTTGCAACCAGCCGCATGCCCTTGGGCAACGCCACCAAAAGCAGCGAAAGCATCTTCTTTTTCATTGCCTTCCCCTTGCGCGGTCGCGCGCCATTTCCAACCAGCTCCTGTGGATGATTGCATTTTTCGCAATAAGTGTATCCATAAGTCAAGTCCTTTTATCCATGTCCTCCCTGAAAGCCGCCCACGCGCGCCAAAGCAGCTTTATGCAATAAAAACCGGATAAATTTCCGTTATGAACGCCTCGAGAGGAGTGACTGAAAGAATGTTGACCCGTGAGAAATTGACCTATAGCATAAAAGTGTATGCATATTATAAGATCAGCTTGTGCTTAAGGGAGAAGCAGGTGCACCTTTTTCTGCTCAGGTCGTGATGCGATCGGATATTCAAGATGCGGCAACGGAATTCACTCGAAGACAATATCTGCTTGGTGCATTTTCTCTTACACTGGCCGCCTGCTCGCATCGGCAACCAGGCGCAAACCTTGCTATTGACAGAGTTCAACCCATGATCATCTATTCCCCGGCACCTGCCTCGAACATGTTGCACACGCTCAATCTCGATCTCGGTCGCGCGGCGAGTGGCTGGCCCGGCCTTCCACACATGGACATCATTCCCGTCCCGCTGCCTGACTCCATCAACGATATTGCGACCATGCCGGTAGAAACGCGCGGCCATCTGCTACCGATCGTCACCACGGTTGATTTCATTCCCGCACGCACGCAAACCGGTCCTGACTGGCATGGCTTCAACCGGGCCAATGGTGACCTGAAATTTGTCTCGACCCTCTATGATGTCGGCCTTGGCGTTCAGGCCTTCGATGCGGCCATCAAGACTCCCGCGGATCTAAAGGGCAAGCGCATCGGCGTGCCGCCGCGACCAAGTTCGGTGCGAGTCTTGAGCGAAGCCCTGTTGCGCGATGGCTGGGGCATATTGGACGATGTCGAACTGGTGGATATTATTCCACCCAATGTCGGCGCGGCCATTCAATCCGGCGAGATCGACGCGACAACGTGGAACATGCGCTATCGCGATGGCCCCGCTTTAAAGGCCCTGATCCCGCCGCTGCTTGCCATTAAAGACGCGCACTTTCTGGATATTGACGATGATGCACTTGCAAGCATCAACGCCAACAACAGCTTCCAGACGCAGTTCGCCGACCTGCCGGGCGACCATCTTAATCTCCTGTCTTTCGGGCAGGCGCTTGCGGCCTGGGACAGTACCGACGGAGAGATTGTCGATGCCCTGCTCGAATGTATCTTCAAGAATCTTGCGCGTTATCCGGGCCTTCCCGTGAAGCGGCGATCAATGCTTGCATGGCCTGCGCTCGACGAGGCTCACGTACATCCGGCTGCACTACGCTATTATCAACGGCGCGGTATCGTCATGCCATAATGGCTGCATAATAATCCCAACATAATCAGGGGCCTTGTCTGCAATCGCGCTTGCTGTAGTCTCTGCCGCATGAGAACCGTCGTGCGGTATATTTTCCTTTGTGGCCTGCCAATTGCGGTGATTGCTATTCTTGCGATCACGGCATGGATGGACACAGACAAGCGTGACGCTCCCACATCAATCGCGCGCACCTATTCCGGGTCCATTGCCTTTGCGACTCCGGCGAACGCCAAAGCCCTGCCACCCAAGACCGTCCGTCAGATCGCGATTGATGGCGCGGGAATTACACCCGCCTTTCTTGATCGCATTACCACGCCGACCGGCGATTGGCCGGTGCATGACCTCGGCGCTGTAGCAGACGGGCGCGCCTATCTTTTCGAAAAGGCAGACAGCCCCGACTGGTGGAGCGTCTGTATCGTACGCTGGGCGACGTCGAAACGGGTGCTGAACGAGGCCGTGCACACCGTATCGGTCGACGACAAAGTCTATCGGCTGAGCGTCCTGCAAGGCTCAATGCGTTGCGCTGACAATGGCGAGCCGGTCAAGCCCGACATGGCGCGCCTTAAGGCCGCTGTTGAAGCTGGCCGCGTCGTTCCTTATGGCGCAGCAGCGTTTAGCGGCTTTTCGGTGAAGCCATCCTTCGGCGGCAGATCGGGGGGTGACTATGACCCTGCGCGAATCTATGGACGGTCGAGCAGCGACAATCTGATTGGCGTCATATCGGGTCAGGGCGGCGAATATGACAGTTCGCGGGGCTTCCTTGCCGAACGCGACGCGCTGATGATTACCGCAGCACTTTCGGGCAATAACAGCCTGTTCAATACGACGGCCCGGCGCGTCCGCAATCAGATGCTTTATGGCCTGTCCCTGCCCAATCTCGTCATTTGGTCGAAGAATCATCATATGCTGCGCGACCCGCAGCAGCCGTTTCCTGGCGACACGCCCTATGTCAATGAAGGGATCGATCTCGAAAACTATGGCGGTTCAATGCAGTGGACGGTGCCCGACAAGCACCCATATGCATCTGACATCGAAGCCCGGCCCGGCCAAAGCTTCGAACATAGTCGCGATATCGCGCATTTGTTCAACCACGGCTACGCCTATTGGCTTGCAACCGGCGATCCACGCGCGGCGATCCTCCAGCAAGCAATCGGTGCATATGGTCTCGCCGGGACATGGCAGGGCGGCTATGGCGACGGGCGCTATCGCAGCCAGTTCAATTATCAGCGCATGATGCTCAACCCGTTCTCGGCACTGTGGAAAGCGCGCGACGTTGCCGCCAACATCACGACCGAAAACGGCAAGATGTTCTGGCCAAAGGCGCGCGTCGACAAGATGGTCGATGATATCTACAGCGACTGGCGAACAAAAATCGCCGCAATGGATGCATCGCGCGATCCCAAAAAGAAGATGATGGCGGCATTCAAGGCCTATGATGAAAGCGAGTCCTATTCGAAGTTCATGGGACAGGCATATGGCCCCGAAGCCGCCTATCTGTTTGCCAGCATCGGCAAAGGCGGGCTTTTGACCCGGCTGGCGCAAAACATGGTCCTTCGCGTCAATCATGTTGGTGGGGCACGCGGTGTCGATGGCGTCCCCGACAGAAGCACGCTCATCAAAATGGATGGCAGCGCGACGACAAAACAGGCCATTGTCGCAAAACTCCTCGCCAATACAGCACTTCCCACGGACAGTTTTGACGGGGCAGAACTGCATTATGTGATCCGCGCCTACTGGCTTTTACGGATGGCGCAGGATGCTGTCGCACGCGGCTGGATTGCCCCCATTGACGGCCTCGACAGCGCAATATCGAAATTCGAAACCGCACGATCGAAGACGCGCCGCTGGAAATGGTCCGACATCACCTCGTGGAAACACGCAAGCCTGCCTTTTTAAGAGATTGCCGCCCCGGCGATGTGCGAGGATGGTGGGGATATTGTGCGTATCCTGCCGCTACAGTGCGACACCAAGTCCGCGCAGAATCAGTTCCAATTGTCCGCGCGTCTGGAACTGGTGCCCAATATAACCGGCGGCTTGGGCGGCTTGCACATTCTCTGCCCGATCATCAATGAACAAGGCCCGCTGCGGCGAAACCGGAAAACGGCGCTGGGCCAGTTCAAAAATCGCCGGGTCCGGCTTTACTATTTTTTCAACGCCTGACACGATGACATCATCGAACCGCGTGAATATCGGCGCGCTTTCGACGAAACGTGGCCAGAATTCCGCCGAAAAATTGGTGATGCCATATAGCGGCAACCCGTCGTCGGCGATGGCATGGGCGAGCGCGATCATGCCGTCGACTTCTCCTGGCACGGTTTCGAGCCAGCGCGGCACATAGGCTTCGATAAGAGCGCGATATCCGGGAAATTGCGCCACCAGCTCTGCGGTGGTTTCGATGGCCGGACGGCCTGCATCATGCTGGAAATGCCACTGCGTCGTCACGACGTTCGCGCAGAACCAGTCGAGCTCAGCCCGGTCCGGGATCAGCTTTTTGTAAAGATGGCGCGGGTGCCAGTCGTAAAGGACGTTGCCGACATCGAAAATGACGGCATCAATGGCCCGTTCGCGGGACAGGGGCCTTGCTTAGCCCTGACGTGCCTTGAAGCGGCGATTCGTCTTGTTGATGACGTATGTACGGCCACGACGGCGGATAACGCGGCAATCGCGATGACGACCCTTCAGCGATTTAAGACTGTTACGAATTTTCATGAGACTGGCCTGTACGTGATTCTGCGTGTTTGTCTGAAGAGCGCGGGGACATATTGGGGACGGGCGACGAAGTCAAGACGCGACGTCGGTTCCAGTCCCTTTCTTTGCGGAGAAATCAACACTATCTAATGGTCATGTTTTCACGTTTTCGATCCCGCAAGACTGCACCGACCTTCCGTGCGCCAGACGGTGTGCGCCTTTACGCCATTGGCGATATTCATGGCCGCGCGGACCTGCTCGACAGCCTGCTTGTCGATATCAAAGCCGACTGCGCGGGCCATCCACACGTCGAAGTTATATTCCTTGGCGATTATATCGACCGCGGCCCCGGCTCTGCCGCTGTCATAGACCGGATTCTGTCTGGCCCCTCTTCCGGTCAGAAATGGACAAGTCTGATCGGCAATCACGAAGCCGTGCTTCTCCACCTGCTATCTGACGCCCAAAAAGACGAAAGCACATTTCCATCATGGCTACATCACGGCGGTCGCGAGACGCTGGCAAGCTACGGGCTTCCGGCCGATATCATCTATGGTGATGATCTCTCGCTCACAATGAATGCCCTCAGCAAGGCTCTGCCCGCCGCGCACCGCGATTTTCTGCACAACCTCGATTTGTCGCGACAGGTGGGCGACTATCTTTTCGTTCATGCCGGTATTCGCCCCGGCGTGCCGCTCGACGAACAGCGCCGCCGCGACCTCATCTGGATCCGCGATACGTTTCTCGAATTTCCCGGGGATCACGGCGTTCACGTCGTTCACGGCCATTCGATCACCGCCAAGGTCGATGAGCGCCACAATCGCACCGGCATCGACACCGGCGCTTACGCCAGCGGCAAACTGACCGCGCTGATGATCGAAGGCACAGAGCGCCGCTATCTATCGACCTGAACGGGCACGCTGTCCCACAAAGGTTCATCATCCCGAGCGAAGTCGAGGGACGCAGGATGTTCCTGCCTATTTGCGGTCCCTCGACTTCGCTCGGGATGATAGGGGTGTGCGTAAGGATAGGGTAAGAATGGCAGGAAAGGCGCCGGGTTTAGACCTTGCCCCGCTCTCCCAGTTTCTGCTCCCACGCCAGTGCATTGCCGACGATCGTGTCGAGATTGCCGTATCGCGGTTGCCAGCGGAAGGTTTCGAGGATTTTGGCATTTTGGGACACCAGCGCGTCGGGATCGCCCGCGCGCCTTGGCTCCATGTGGCGTTCGATTTTGTTGCCCGACACACGCTCGACCGCGTCAAGCACTTCCAGCACCGAAAAGCCGCGATTATAACCGCAGTTGAGCGTGATCGATTCGTTCGCATTTTCCGCGAGCCAGTCGAGCGCAAGCACATGCGCCGCGACAAGGTCACTGACGTGGATATAGTCGCGCACACCCGTGCCATCGGGCGTATCATAATCGGTGCCGAACACCGAAACATGGCTACGCTTGCCGCTCGCCGCTTCGACAGCGACCTTGATGAGGTGCGTCGCGCCTGCCGTCGACTGCCCGGTGCGCCCGTCGGGATCTGCGCCCGCAACATTGAAATAGCGAAGCGCGGCATAGTTGATCGGGTGCGCGGCAGCGACATCGGAGAGCATGAATTCGGTCATCAGCTTCGACGTGCCATAGGGGTTGATCGGGTGGCGCTCCGTCTCTTCCTCGACAGGCGTATGATCGGGAATGCCATAGACCGCCGCCGTCGATGAAAATATGAAATGCTGAACGCCGTTGCGGACGGCGGATTCGATCAGACTGCGGCTGTTTGCGGTGTTGTTGCGATAATATTTGAGCGGGTTTTCAACCGATTCCGGCACCACGACCGAGCCTGCAAAATGCATGATGGCCTCGATCCCCTGTTCGGCGCAGATTCGATCAATCAACGCTTCATCGGCAATATCGCCTTCATAAAAAGCAATATCATCGGGCACTGCCCAGCGAAATCCCGTGACCAGATTATCGATGACCGCAACCGTGTGTCCCGCATCACGCAGCGCCAAAATCGCGTGGCTGCCAATATATCCCGCGCCACCTGTGACCAGTACCGACCGTGCCTGCATGGTATGTCTCCATTTTTGCCCAGCAGGCACTAGTCACGCGAATCGAAAATTCGCAACCTTAAAGACCGTCCCCCGTCATCCTCGCGCACGCGGGGATCCATTGATGTCTTCAACGCATGCGACCGATTCCGTACATGATCGAAACGGTCAGGGTGAATGGATCCCCGCGTGCGCGAGGATGACGGGGAGCTATGAACGGTTGTTATAAGTTCATCGACTTGCTGCTATGATCGGAAATCTCAATTATTGGGGACGCACGCCATGACCACTGCCAATATCAGATTTACCGCTATTGCGCTGCTCGGCCTGTTATCGGCCTGCGCCGAAAACCGATTTTCAGCCGATGTCACACGTTTTCACGCCGCGCCACCAACACGCGGTGCGGTATTCCTGATCCCGGCACATGATGAAGTCCAAAGCACGCTTGAATATCAGAATTACGCTGCCGCGATCGCGACCGAGCTGCGCGAGATCGGTTTCGAGATCGCCGAAACCCGCGAGACGGCCACGCTGATCGGCAAGGTCGACTATGGCCAGACGAGCCGTGAAGGCCTGCCCGGCCGCTCCCCCGTCAGTGTCGGCATTGGCGGTGGCACGGGCGGTGGCGGCGTTGGCATTGGCGTCGGAACGAGCTTTGGCCTTGGTAAAAAGAAAACCAGCGAAATCGTCACCAACACGCTGCAACTCTACCTTCTGAACGTGGCTGATGAAAAAACGGTCTGGGAAGGCCGCGCGGCGGCAGAAACCGACGGCAATAGCAGCAAGGCTGCATTGTCTGCAGCAATTCCGGTGCTGGCTGATGCACTTTTGCGTGACTTTCCCGGCCCATCGGGCAAAACGATACGCTACAAGCAATAGTGCATAGCCAATCGCCGCAGGGGACATAATGCCGATTTCGATCAGCGCCGCATTCGACGGCGGTAAAATCGCCGTGACACGCGCCGAAGCGCCCGGCGATATCGAACTCACCATTCCCGCGGACAAACACGCAGACTTTTTCCAGTGGTTCTATTTTCGCCTGTCGGGCGCAGCCGGAAAGCCGTGTGTCATCCGTATAACCGACCTTGAAAAATCGGCTTATCCGGGCGGATGGCCGAATTATCGCGCCGTGGTATCGGAAGATCGCGAAACATGGCTTCGCACGGAAACGGAATATGAAGCCGGTGTGCTCACCATTCGTTATACGCCGCGCGCAAACAGCGCCTGGTTTGCCTATTTCGCGCCCTACAGCATGGAACGGCATCATGATCTCGTCGCAACCATCGGTAGCAAGCCGGGTGTCCGGACCGACGTCCTCGGCCAATCGATCGAAGGTCAGGACATGGACCTTGTCACCATTGGTGATGGCCCGGTGAATCTCTGGTTCATCGCCCGCCAGCACCCCGGCGAAACGATGGCGGAATGGTGGATGGAAGGCGCGCTGCAACGCATGGTCGACCCTGCGGACCCGGTCGCGCGCGCATTGCGGCAGCACGCGACGCTATATTTCGTGCCCAACATGAACCCCGACGGCGCGTGCCGGGGCAATTTGCGGACGAATGCGGCGGGCGTAAACCTGAACCGCGAATGGCATGAGCCAAGCGCAGCACGCAGCCCCGAAGTCCTCTGCGTACTCGAAAAGATGAAGGCGCATCGCCCGGATTTTGTACTCGACGTGCATGGGGACGAAGCCATTCCGAACAATTTCATCGCCGGCTTCGAAGGCATACCGTCGCTCACCCACCGGCAACTGGCGCTGCTGGGCAGCTACAAAACCATATTGAAACGTATGTCGCCCGATTTTCAGACCGAACAGGGCTATCCGCCCAATTCGCCGGGCAAGGCGAACCTGTCGATTGCCGGAAATAATCTTGCCGAACGCTTCGGCTGTCTTGCCATGACACTTGAAATGCCGTTCAAGGACGCCGATGTCGCACCCGATCCGGTCGCAGGCTGGTCACCCGGGCGCAGCAAGGCGCTCGCGCGCGAATGCCTTGCGGCCTGTCTTGAAATATTACCAACGCTTAGATCATAAACAGGAATATCAATGCCACGTCTTGTACTTCTTCGCCATGGCCAGTCAGCCTGGAACCTTGAAAACCGCTTCACCGGCTGGTGGGATGTCGATGTCACCGAAAAGGGCGCCGACGAAGCCCGCGCTGCCGGCCAGATGCTGGCGAAGGCCGGTTTTGATTTCGATGCCTGTTTCACCAGCGTCCAGACACGCGCGATCAAGACGCTCAACCTTGCGCTTGAGGAAATGGGCAGGCTCTGGCTTCCCGTTACCAAGGACTGGCGTTTGAACGAGCGTCACTATGGCGGCCTTACCGGACTCAACAAGCAGGAAATGGCTGCAAAAGTCGGCGATGAACAGGTGCATATCTGGCGCCGCAGCTTTGACATTCCTCCACCCGATCTTGAAGTCGGCAGCGAATATGATGTTGCAAGCGACCGCCGCTATGCCGGAATCAAAGTCCCGCGCACTGAAAGCCTCAAAGACACGATCGCGCGCGTCCTGCCCTATTGGGAGGCCGCAATCGCACCCCGCCTCAAAGCTGGCGAACGCATCATCATTTCAGCGCACGGCAACAGCCTGCGCGCATTGGTCAAGCACCTGTCGGGCATTTCGGATGCCGATATTCCGAGCCTTGAAATCCCGACCGGCCAGCCCCTGGTCTATGAGCTTGATGACGGCCTGAACGAAGTGGATCGCTATTATCTGAAAGAGCGCACCTAGGAGCCTGATCCTAACAGTGCTGCGCCAATTTATGTGCGTACATCGCCTTATCTGCACCGGACAGGGCGGCTTCCGCGCTCTGTCCGGGCGCCAGCATTTGAAACCCTGCTGAGATTGACAGCACGATATGGTGGCCTTGCATTGTAATCGGTGCACCGGCAACAGCGTCCATCAGTTCGGCCGTTTTTGTCTGCGCCTGCTTTTGATTGACGTGGCGCAGGATCACGGCGAACTCATCGCCACCAAGTCGCGCCACACTATCCGATTCGCGAACATGTGCTTTTAAAGTAACACCGACATGAATAAGCACGGCATCGCCGATACTATGTCCATAATTGTCGTTAATCTGCTTCAACCGATCGACATCAATAAAAATCAGCGCCGCAGACATGCCATGACGATTAACATCGGCAATTGTCTGCCCAAGGTCGCGCAGCAGACCGCGCCGA
>JBFKAE010000057.1:0-17936 GCA_041621755.1 Sphingomonadaceae bacterium
GCGTGAACTTGCGTTCGAGTATCTGACACAGAACTGGGGCAAAGTTAACGAGGAAGCATTCAAGTCGCCTGCAAGCGTGCGACCGACCATGGAATTGTTCGGCCACGGGCCATTACCCGAGGAGGATTTCCTAATGGGTTATGAGGAGGCCGCGTTTGACGATTTCCCACGTGAGGTAAAGTGGACATCCAAGCCAGCACCAGAAGTCCTTGACCAATATCACGTAATCATTGTCGGTGCAGGCCTTAGCGGACTGTGCGCCGCAATCCATCTTGAGCAGCTGGGGCTGCGCTATACGATCATCGAGCGGCGATCAGGGTTGGGAGGCACATGGCATTTCAACAATTACCCTGAGGCACGGGTGGATTCGACAAGCCTGATCTACCAGTACAAGTTCGAAAAAAAGTACCCGTGGTCAGAGTTTTTTGCCTCAGCTGGCGAAACGTTGAAATATCTCGAGCATTGCGCAAAAAAATACAATGTCGCGGACAAGATTGTCTTCAACACCGTTGTCGAAGGCGGGATGTGGGACGAGGCTGCGGGCAAGTGGCAACTTACCGTACGTGGCAGCGATGAAATCCCGCGCACGATGGACGCGGCATTCGTGATCAGTGCGGGCGGCATGTTCAGCACACCAAAACTGCCGAACATCGCTGGAATTGACACATTTTCTGGCGATGTCATCTTTTCGACTGACTGGAAGTCCGATATCCCGCTGGCAGGCCGCAGAATCGGCCAGATCGGTACAGGGGCAAGCGGCGTGCAGTTCATGCCCAAGCTGGCCCGCACAGCGAAGAGTGTGACGGTGTTCCAGCGCACTCCCAATTATGTCCTGCCGATGGAAGGTTATCGAGATGCCTTTCCGGCGGAATTGCAGTGGCTGTTCGAAAACTTTCCTCTGTACTGGCACTGGCACAGCTACGGCATGCATTTTCTCAATGCCCAGCTCGAGCCGCTGCAGGAGCAGGACCCCGAATGGCAGCGCAAGGGTGGCGTGGTCAACGAGCGCAACGATGCCCTGCGTGAAACGGCGATTGGTTACATTCGCGAAAAGCTCGCCGAGCGGCCAGATTTGATCGACAAGGTCATTCCTCCATTCCCGCCGATGGCACGGCGGCCGACAGTAGACAACGGCTGGTACGATGCTCTTAAACGCGACAACGTCACCTTGGTAACGGACCCGATCGACCATGCGACGCCAACCGGCATTGTGACCAAGGACGGGACTGTCAACGATTTCGATGTGCTGATCTGTGCGACCGGATTTTCAACCACGCGCTACCTTTGGCCCGCACACTATGTCGGACGTGATGGCGCAACGTTCGAGGATCTATGGAGCAAGGATGGCCCGCGGGCATATCTGGGCCTTACCGCCCCGGGATTCCCGAACTTCTTCATGTTCTTCGGCCCGAATTCGCAAGGGCGTTCCGGCTCATTCTATTCGATGGCTGAATCGTGGACGCGTTACACCCTAAAGATGATCGTCAGGACCATCGAGCAGGGCGCCCGCACCGTTGAGATCCGGCGCGATGCGTTCGAGGCATTCAATCGGGAAGTTGACGCAAAAACTGACGAACTGGTCTGGGAAAAATTCGGGCAGGGCTTTTATTATCTGACGGCGCAGGGACGCTCCTTCATCAACACACCTTGGCGGGGGGCCGAGATATTCGCCCGGCTCCGTAATCCGTTATTTGAACACTACGACATACGGTAATGGCTGGCCGAACATAAATGATGACAGAGCCTTCCAAAATTCTGTGACAACCGTCTGGATTCGCAATCCACTGTCATGAACCGCGCAGGTTCATTCCCATTGGCTGCTCTGTAGGAAAGACCCGATATATCGACTGCCGTAATGGCAGTGATCGTAAGCCTGCCTCACTGACCCAGTCGTTGTCAGCGCATCACTACATGGCGTCGCGTTCGGCGAACAAAAGACGCGCGAGCAGCAATGTCGCGCCCGACACTAAAAAGCAGATCGCGCCCACGATGCACGACGACTGATAGCTACCTGAATGATCAAAGAGGTATGCGAACAACCAACTACCGAATGCCAGCAATAGCGACGATACGAACGTCCAACTCCCCACGATCGTCGAATAATGCTCCATTCCGAAGATTTTCTGCGCAAAATAGGCGATCATATCAGCTTCTACGCCCTGCCCCATGCCGACGAGGAGGATACCGATCACGATGATCGGCATCAACCCGCCTGCCCCCGCCAAGCCGAGCATAACCGCGCCGATCGCCGACAGGCCAAGCAGGAAGAAGGCAACACCACCATCCCACAGCCGGTCGATCAGAAACCCGCCGCCGACGCGGCCGAGCATGATGGAAATGGCATAGAGCATCAAGAGGCTGGTCGCCGTGGCGATCGGAATGTTTTTGACCGCTAACATCGAAGCTAAGTGCATAAGAAAACCACCCAGCGGGACCGACGCCGCAGCGATCGAGAGCGACACCAGCCAGAAGGAGGGACTGCGAAAATTCTTCCCGAGGCCACGCGAAGCGACTGTGGATCGCGGGCGCACTTGCGGACGCTCTTTCATCAACGCCAGCACCGCCGAAAGTCCGACGACCAGAACTATGAACGCAAGCGTTGCAAAACCCGCACGCCACCCGAAACGATAGATGACGGCATTGAGGATCGGCGCCACCAAAACCGCCATAAGCGGCACGCCATTCATCGCTAATCCGAGTGCAAAACCGACCCGCGCGCGGAACCAACTCGCCACACATCGCGCAAATGGAGTTGTACTGGAGAGAGGACCCACCACCCCGATCAGAACAGCGATGGCATAGAGCGTCATCTGCGTAAGCGGAGCCATCGCGAGCAGCAAAAGTGATGATCCCAATAGCGATAGCCCGAAGATCGCGATGAGACGGCTACCCCAGCGATCAACGAGCCAACCGGCCAATGGTGAACAGATACCAACAAGGATGCTGATGATAGGAGAAAAGGTGACAGCGGTAGTCGACCAGCCAGTTTCGGCCTGCATCGGCCTGATGAACAGGCCGCTCATATAAATGACGAGGCCAAGGCCGCTACCATAGCCGAGCATGCTCGCAATCAAGGGCAAGCGTCCAGCGCGCCACTCACTCGTTGCCGCGTCGTCAGCACTGTCGGCTGGGAGATACTGTTCGCCAATCGTGTCGGAATTTTGTCGTCTCATTCACACCACCTAGCCCGGGTCGTCGAAATGAGCGGCCGCACGGCGGAACTTGTATGCATTTCATAAATTGTTAGCAAGCTGTTTGCTTTAAAAGCCTACAGATGGCATAGAAATCTACGGAAAGAGTGAGATGACGGATTGTTCATCGAACTTGAATTTATCACTTTTGTGTGCAATCTTACATCTAACTGTTGAGACTAGCCTGGCCTGCGCAAGAGGTTCGTAGCTGGTCAATTCGGATCAGTGGAGCAATGGTTCCGCGAGCGGGAGCACGGAGGTGGCAGCTAATGGATAATAGGAACAGCGGCGCATCGCCGAGCTTCAAGATTTTCCGCGCGTGCGAGGCGGTGGATCTGCCGGGGGAGGCAGTAACAATCCTGCCCCTGTCGCCAACGACCGAGGCCGGCATTGCGAGCGTCGAACGGGCCGGAGCAAGCGAAGGGCGAAAGATTCAGGTCGTGTTCGAGGTTCCCGGCTTCAGCCTCGCGCTGGCATGGTTCAAGAGTGGTTACCCGGTGCCGCTGCACAAACACGACGTTGCCTGCCTATATTATATTTGTTCAGGCTCGATCAGAGTCGGAACGGAGATGTTGGGCGTCGGCGATGGGTTCTTCGTGGGCGCTGACGTTCCTTACAGCTATACGGCGGGGCCGACCGGCGTCGAGGTGCTCGAATTTCGTAATGTCGATCATTTTAATATCGAGTTCCTGGCAAAAGGCGCAGCTTTCTGGAACCGTGCCACCGCGCAGATTAGTGGCCGGCAGGAGCAGTGGTCACGCGAAGCACGCCCGTCTGAAAAGGTCTGACTTCGATACGGACGCGGCGATGCGGCATATGAAGTTTTAGCGCCGAGCTTTTCAAGTCGGCGTGCAGGCAATGGCAAGCTGCTCGGCAGGTCATGGACAGGTCAGTGCCTCAAATTAGCTCATCCCCGCGCCGTCCACCATTCCGGCCATGTGATTTTCGGGGATATGAGTGTTGGCTAAGCCTTGCCAGCGCGGCTTCAACGATCCACGATGGTGCTCTGTCAGACTAACTGCAACTTGTCTCTGATCGACGCACCAATGGCCATATCGAGATTATGTCAGGCCATGAGCTTCTGCCACTCGACCAGGGCAGCCGAGCGACGGTTCTTATATGTCTGCCTGTCGACGAGATGACGTTCGGAATTGAAGTGATTGTGGAAGGAAGCATGGACCGAGGTCAATTTCTAAAGCGACTTCATCAGTCGAAATCGCAGCATCGCTCGCTCTCGTCGTCGTAACGGCAGGTGAGAATTTTCGGCGCGATTGTTGAGCCAGCGGCCCATCTCGCGGCGTTCGATATTGCCCAGCTCTCGCATTGCCGCAGGTTAGGATCTTAGTCCGTCGGTTACGATGGTTTCTGTTTTCCCGTGGCGCTTCAGCGCTTTCTTAAAGAACTTCATGGCCGCTGCTTTATCACGAGTTTTCGTGACGTAACTCTCGAGTATCTCACCCTCATGGTCGACCGCGCGCCAGAGGCAATGCATCTCACCATTGATCTTTACGAAGACTTCATCGACGTGCCAGCGCCAGTGGCGAAAGCTCATCATCCACGACACACGCTGACGACGAATGTCAGCCGCGAACATCGGACCAAAACGGTTCCACCAGAACCGAACGATCTCATGGCAAATGTCAATCCCGCGTTCAAACAGCAGGTCTTCAATGTCCCGCAACGAAAGCGGATACCGAACGTACATCATCACCACGAGGCGGATGACTTCAGGTGATGAATTGAAAATAATGAAAGGGATTATCGGGCTTGATCATCCCGACTAATTATCCGCCGATCATGCCAACGGCAATTTTAGTCTGACAAGACCGGCCGCGGTAGTATGTGGCCAATCAGTAGTCATGTCCATTTGAAACCGTTCGTCATATAAATCTCCTCCATTGGTCGCCTTTGATAACAGAACGGTATCGAAATCCGGTGGGGTTTATATTGGAGGCGGCGGTGGTTTGCGCATAGACATATTTGGATCGATGCACCGTCGCGATCGGCGAAATGGAAGTCAGGAGATAGACATGTCGACAGTTGCGGAAACCTTCGCGCGGCTGGCCCCGTTACCCCCGAACGAATTTACGGAATTCGGCAAGGTCGAGATCGTCCCGCTGACGCGTTATCAACAGCTTGCCGGGAGCTTTCTGGGCAGGAACTGGCTCACAATTCCGCACGTCACCCATCATGACGACATAGACATAGACACAATCGGCGCACACAAAGCCATGTGGGAGCAGGCCCATCCCGAGGTGAAGCTCACGCCGGTCGTTGTCTTGATCAAAGCATTGGCCCAGGCACTGCAAAGCTTTCCGCACTTCAACGCTTCGCTTGACGACGACGGCACATCCCTGATCCTGAAAAAATACTTCAATATTGGCGTGGCTGTGGATACGCCAAGGGGACTTCTGGTCCCTGTTATTCGGGGGTGCGAATCCAAGTCACTTGCAGAGATCGCAACCGAACTGACGGCCTTGTCAGAAAAGGCGCGTACGAAAGGGCTGTCAATGCCAGAGATGTCCGGCAGCTCAATAGCACTTTCGTCGCTGGGCCACATCGGCGGCACCGGGTTCACACCTATCATCAACGCGCCCGATGTGGCCATCCTCGGCGTTTCCCGCAGTCGCAGCGTTCCATTCCCGGGGGACAAAAGAGAGATTGCATGGCGGACAATGCTGCCTCTTTCGTTGAGCTATGATCATCGCGTCATCAACGGTGCCGATGCTGCCCGATTTGTACGACTGCTGGAAGATCTGGTAAACAGCGACACGCTTTATGAATAGGCATCCATTATCAACATTGCGGGCGTAATGACTGATCCTAATATTTTCAGAAAAGAAAGAATGTAAATACGCCTATTGACAGTTTGGCGTCTCTGGATGGAACTGACAAGCCAATGATGATCCCGCGACCGTCGGGGCGGACAGCATCGACCGAGAGGGTATAGGCGATTGTCGCAGCGGCGCGCGATGGTGAGCGGCTGACTGTTTCTGCGATTGTCAGCTTCTGCGAAGCGGTTGGGGCTGATGTCTCGCTGATCGCACAGGCAGAGGATGAACTGCACCAGACGACCGCCGGCGACGATGTTACCTTCGTGGTCAACCGGAACATAAACTACACCAACATTTGCATCGGTGTCGACATGACAAAATTTAGACATTGATGACGGGCAAGATCGTCTGTGGACACGACCTGAATATAAATGACGACTTCCTTCAGGTCCATTGCAGCGGCATTTGTGATCGACCACCATAGCAGCTTCGCCCCATACAAAGCTGGCCAGCAGCGCGCGCGACTGCAACACTGAGGGCATGATACAGGACACCAGAAAATAGCATATCAGTCGCCACAACCTGGCAGCATGATCGCCGATATCTTTATCTCCGGCGCGCTTGATCTGGATGGTGACGGGCGGATTAGTTTCCTCAGTCGGGTGACGTCTCGTTCAAACCTCTGCTATTGAATGTCAGTCAGGTCTAACAACTCAACATCTTGCGTATGCCTCGTTCCGGCGTTCTGTCCCGACACCGATATAGCGGCCCTGTCCATGCCATGCCTTTACCTTGCACGGAAGCTAGCGGTACCTCGAAAATGACTGGATTGCATTCGCGGGTGATTATGCGTTCGAGCACCGGGCGAGACGAACACCCTGATTATTCCCGAGGATGTTGCCGAAATGGCCACACTGTTTCCTGTCACGGGAGGTTACACGTACTTCGACTCACGGAGAAAGACACTGGGCCACGAAGTCGTCTTTACCAAGCTCGAAACTGTTCGGATTCATTATGAGCGCATCGGACTAGGTTCGGGATATGCTGACCGGCTTGCGCGCGAGTGAATATGACGAACTGCAACGCGGACAGGTTTTGATCGAAAGTGAGACTTTGCGGCAGTCATGTAAAAGACCGGCTGGATACCTTTCGACCCCACTGGATGTTGCAATTAATGTAGGACATTTTATAGCATGTGACAATAACGCCCATGGAGAGAGCAGGCATGCGATGACAATGTCCGACCCGACTGATACGCCACTATCACCTGCTGCCGAAGCTTGGCTGGAAAGTCATGTCGAAGGATATAGCGGCCCCGGCATCTTGACCAAATTCGGGTTTGGCCAATCCAATCCAACGTTTCGACTGTCGTCACCCTCTGGCAGCTATGTGCTCCGCCGCAAGCCCTTGGGCACATTGCTTCCTAAAGCCCACGCAATTGAACGTGAATTCCGTGTATTAAGCGCACTTGGCGGGACGTCCGCACCGGTACCTCAGGTCTATGTGCTATGCGAAGATTCATCTCTGCTCGGGGCCCCTTTCTTCGTGATGGCTTTTGCAGAGGGACGAATTTTTTATGACCAGCGCCTGCCTGGCATTGCGCCAGACGAGCGGGCTGCTATTTTTGATGGCATGAATGAAGCGGTCGCCAGCCTCCACAGCATCGACCCCTTCGCGATCGGCCTTGAAGGCTATGGGCGACCGGAGAACTTCATCGAGCGCCAGGTTTCTATCTGGATGCGCCAATATCGTGCCAGCGAAGGTGATCCCATTCCGGCGATGGAGAAATTGATTGACTGGTTGCCACGCAATCTGCCTGCTGAACAGCCCGCCCGCATTTTCCACGGCGATTTGCGCCTCGACAATATGATTTTTCACCCGTCAGAGCCACGTGTCATTGCGCTGATCGATTGGGAGCTGTCGACGCTCGGTGACCCGATTGCCGATTTCGCTTATCACGCGATGGTCTGGCGGGTCAGTGCTGATCTCTTTCGCGGTTTTGCCGATCTAGACCGGGCTTCGCTCGGAATTCCGGAAGAAGCGGATTATATTCAGTGCTATTGCGAGCGTACCGGCCGGCCTGATCTCCCGCACTGGAAATTTTATCTGGCGTTCAGCCTGTTCCGCGTAGCCGCCATTCTGCAGGGCGTGTGGCGCCGGGCACAAGACGGCACCGCAAGTTCGGACGATGCAGCGGAGGTCGGCGGGAAAGCTGCGCCATTGGCTGGGATCGGGTGGGAAATCGCGGAAAGTTGAGCGAGAGACTACAGGCTTGCTTCAAGCAGATCTGTCGAAGCTTTTTCAGGCGTTGGCCTGTAGTGCGTTTATGACGCGCGCTATATGAGTTTTGGCGGCTTTCTCTGCTGCTGCTGGATTACCCGCTGTGACCGCAGCAGAAATCCGGCGATAATCATTATGACGGTAGCGGTTCGTAGCAGCCATCTCGACGCGAAACTGGGTGCGGATCAAGTGGATCTGAACGGTTGGAAGAATCCGCTTGAGCTCGGCATTGCCTGCCATATCAGTCAGTGTCGCGTAAAAATGGTCGCGCGCCAATGCATGCTCAGGCGCATTGCTGGACGGGTCATAGCGCATCAACCGGTCGAGGGCCGCGTCAAGCCGCCCCGAGTTCTCGACGACTATACGTTCTGCAGCGAATCGTGCAGCAAGACCTACGAGAGACTGGACGACAAACAATATTCCGATCGCCTCGCTGTGCGACAGCTGGCGGACCTGAGCCCCTCGCTGAAGCGTCAATGACACGATGCCGTTTGCCGCGAGGCGGTTAAGCGCCTCACGCACTGGCCCCCGACTTACGCCCATGCTCTTGGTGAGCTCGATTTCCTTGAGCCGCTGCCCGGGTTTGTAACGCCCCTCATACAGACCACGAATTATGTTGCGGACAACCTTCTCGCGCGGGCTATGGCTGCCATCATCTGGCCGATGCATTATACCAGCCGGGTTTTTCTCTTCCTCCGACAAAGCCGGCACGGACTCGTTGTTTGAGCAAAGCGGGCGGGCGGAATCGTTCACCATAGGCTTCCTGCATGATCTCTTGCGCCTGAACACACAAGCTCGAAGTGACGGCATCCATCAGCGCGAAGGGCCCGATCGGATGACCAAGTCCCAGTCGACATGCCGTATCAAGATCTTCGGGCGTAGCAACACCTTCCTCGACGAGCCGGACAGCCTCGATAATGAACATATGCAGCATGCGATTGACTGCAAAGCCGGCCACATCCTTGACACGGATTGGTGTCTTGCCGGCCCTCTCGGTAAGTCTTACCGCTGTATCAACCGTCGTTGGCGCAGTTTCGAAACCCGGAATGATTTCGACAAGCTGCATTCGTGAAACCGGGGAAAAATAATGGGTGCCAACAAAATGACTGCGTCGAGCTTGCGGAAGCATGGCCGCGAGGCTCGATATGGGAATTGTAGAAGTGTTGCTGGCAATTAAACAATCGGGCTGACAAACGCGATCAAGTCCAGCGAACACGTCGGCCTTGACATCCTGCGCTTCGAAAACCGCCTCAGTTACCATGTCCCTGTCGGCAAAATCGTCAATATTAGTGGTCGTGCGGATACGCCCGAGTGCTGACGCGGCTTCCTCGGCAGGATGAAAACCACGCTCGACACTCTTGTCGAGCAATGTCATCAGCCGGGCCATTCCCCGGTCCAGACTTGGCTGATCACGATCGCTTAGAAGCACGTCATGCTCCGCCATTGCAAAGACGAGTGCGATTTCCGCACCCATCAAGCCAGCGCCGACTACACCAATCTTCTCCATTTCACATCCCTTATCTATCAACATTATGCCGGGTTGGGCCATAGTCCTTCGGCAGCCATGCGTTCTGCCTGTTCGATCGAAAGCACATCGGCTTCACCGCCTGTCGACGCTGGGTCAATGTCACGGTAACGACGTATCTCGAGCCGCCCTATCTGATTGCGGTGAACCTCGTCGGGACCATCCGCGAGCCTCAACAAACGTGCCGTGGCATATGCTGCGCCCAACAAATGATCGTTGCCGGTCCCGCCGCCGCCAAACATCTGCACGGCCCAGTCCACAATCTGTTGCGCCATGAGTGGTGCAGCAACCTTGATCATGGCGATCTCCTGACGCGCGGCCTTGTTGCCGACAGCATCCATCATCCATGCAGCCTTCATTGTCAGCAGCCGTGCCTGTTCGATCATGATACGGGCTTCCGCGACCCGCTCAAGAGAGACGGTCTGTTCGGACAGCAGGCGACCAAATGCAGAGCGCTGTGACGACCGGCGGCACATGCGTTCGAGCACACGTTCACTCAACCCGATCAGGCGCATACAGTGGTGAATACGTCCAGGACCGAGCCGACCCTGTGCTATCTCGAAGCCGCGCCCCTCGCCCAGCAACATATTCTCGACCGGAACGCGGACATTATCGAAAATGACTTCAGCAGCCCGATCCGGCACACCATAATAGCCGAACACCGGCAAAGCGCGGAGGACACGCACGCCTTGCGTGTCTTTGGGTACAAGAATCATCGACTGACGGCGATAGCTGTCTGTATTTTCAGGATCGCTTTTGCCCATGAAGATAATGATTTCACATCGTGGGTCGGTGGCACCGGTCGTGTACCATTTGCGGCCGTTGAGGACGTAAACACCGCCGTCACGAACAATTGAGCTGCCAATATTGGTGGCGTCGGACGAAGCGACTTCCGGCTCGGTCATCGCAAAAGACGAGCGGATCTCACCAGCAAGCAATGGCTTCAACCAACGTGCCTTCTGCGCGTCGGTTCCATAGCGTAAAATCGTTTCCATATTGCCGGTATCGGGTGCAGAGCAATTGAAGATTTCGGGAGCGAATAGTGACCGGCCCATGATCTCGCACAAGGGCGCATAATCGACATTGCTCAACCCATCGGGCGATTCCGCCAGAGGCATAAACAGATTCCAAAGGCCTGCTGCTTTGGCGAGCTGCTTGAGCTCCTCGACAACCGGATAGCTTGCCCATGGGCCTAATCTTTCAGCCTCCAGATAATATCGTCTCTCGTTCGGATAGACGTGTTCCGCCATGAACGATTCCAACTTTTCACCCAATTCCATGCTGCGCGCACTTCGGCTTATATCCACTTTTTGGCCCTTTATATTGCTCTTGGATTGTACTACATTTTTTGCCTGTTATGGACAAGCGTACTTATGGTGTAATTCACCGAAATGTTGCCCAATAATCGGGCAAGCTACGAGCGATAATTGCCGTCAATCAGGGGAAGGCGTGGAAATGAGCATGGACTCAGAATTGGCTGATCGCTTGGCGATCGCTCATGCGCTTGGCAGCTATTGTCGCGGAATCGACCGGATGGACGGAGACAGAATTGCCGAAGCCTATTGGCCCGATGCGATCGATGATCACGGCGTGTTTAAAGGCACCGCCACGGACTTTGTGCCATTCATTCTAACCTTCATGGCCGATGCGTATTGCGCTACAGCGCACCGACTGGGGCAATCCTATATCGAATTTGCTGCCGACGGGGCCGTGGTCGAAACATATTTCTCGTCCCAGCACAGGCTGCGAAGCGACACACGCCGGGTGGAAGCCGTGGACGGGCGCTATATCGACCGGTTTCAGCGGCGCGACGGGGTCTGGAAGATTTATCGGAGATTGGTAGTGATCGACTTTATCCGCGAATATGGGAGCGAACCATCGCGACTCAACGACATCAAAGCTCTTACGGTGGGGCGACATGGGAAGGACGATCCATCCTATGCATTTTTCAATGACATACAGGAGAACTTTTCATGAAAGCATTGCTAAGCATCGCGCCTGGCGGACCTGAAACCCTCGTGCTGGGCGAACTGCCCAATCCTGTTCCAGGCCCCGGCGAGGTCCGGCTGGCAGTGCGCGCATGCGCGGTCAATTATCCTGATGTGCTCATTATCGAGGACCGCTACCAGTTCAAACCCGATCGTCCATTCTCACCAGGCGTTGAAGTCGCGGGAATCGTCGAAGCGCTCGGCCCCGAAGTCAGCGGACTGACAATAGGACAACGTGTCATCGCCAGCGTGGGATGGGGCGGGTTTGCCGAAAAGGTGAATGCCGAGGTAGCCAAATGTCTGGTTATTCCTGATGATATGCCTTTCGATGCCGCAGCGTCGCTGCTCGTCACCTATGGCACAACATATCACGCACTGATCGACAAAGCGGTCCTGAAGCCCGATGAAACGCTTCTGATACTCGGTGCATCGGGCGGCGTCGGGCTTGCCGCAATCGAGTTGGGGCGTGCTTTGGGCGCTCGCGTCGTCGCTGCCGTTTCCTCATCCGAAAAAGCCGAGGTTGCGCGGAAGGCGGGCGCGTCCGATGTGGTGATCTACCCGACCGTTCCTGACAATCCCCGCGCCATCACTGCCCTGTTCAAGTCGGCGTTGCCTAGTGGCGCTGACGTTATTTACGATGCTGTCGGCGGTGGCTATGCCGAACCGGCATTGCGCAGCATCTCCTGGGAAGGACGCTATCTTGTCGTTGGCTTCCCGGCTGGCATCCCTACCCCGCCACTCAACCTCACGTTGTTGAAAGGATGCTCCATCATCGGAATTTTCTGGGGGGCATGGCTGGAGCGCAACCCCGAACGTCATCAAGCTAATAATCAGGCCCTGTTAAAAATGTACTGCGAAGGCGCGATCAACCCTCTGATTTCAGAGACCTTCCCGCTAGAACGCGGTGGCGAGGCCATTCGCCGACTTGCCGACCGCAAAGCGGTTGGCAAGTTGATCGTTACGCCCTGACCGACATTAATGGGCCACCCTTTAGAAAGACAAATCATGAAGACTGATGCAATCAGGGTGAAAAACCCAGCCACGCTCGACAGCCTGCATCTTGCAACGAAGGACGTACCCGATCCTGGACCCCACGATATACTTATTCGAGTACGGGCAAGTTCACTCAACTATCATGACTATCTGGTTGTCTCGGGTGGGCTGCCTACGGAGGATGGACGTATACCGATGTCGGACGGCGCCGGAGAGGTCGTCGCG
Organism: Sphingomonadaceae bacterium; assembly: GCA_041621755.1. Lineage (GTDB taxonomy): Bacteria > Pseudomonadota > Alphaproteobacteria > Sphingomonadales > Sphingomonadaceae > Sphingosinicella. Next base: position 12,977 of record JBFKAE010000057.1, read on the forward strand.
GTCGGCAGGGAAGTCCACGAATTCAGCGTCGGCGATCATGTGCTCGGCACCTTCTTTACCAACTGGCAGGACGGCAATTTACCCGATGGCAGTTTCCGGCCTGTGCCTGGCGACGGATGCGATGGCTTTGCTGCGCGACACGTCATCATGCCGGCTAACACGCTGACCCGCATGCCTGCTGGATATGATTTCAAACAGGCCGCTACATTACCATGTGCAGGTGTCACCGCATGGCGCGCGCTTGCCGTCAACGGGAAGTTGAAGAGTGGTGACGCGGTTCTCGTTCAGGGCACGGGCGGCGTATCGATCTTCGCACTACAACTCGCAAAGGCGGCGGGGGCCACAGTGATTGCAACATCATCGTCCGATGAAAAGCTAAGCCGACTCAAGGCCCTCGGCGCCGACCATCTGATCAACTATCACAATACTGCTGATTGGGGCGTTCAGGCGGCAAAATTGACAGGAAGAGGCGGTGTGGACCATGTCGTCGAAATCGGCGGAGCGGGCACCTTGGCCCAATCAATCTCAGCTGTTCGCAACGGCGGTCATATTGCCCTGATTGGCGCGCTCACCGGCCGGGAAGGACCGATGCCCACAGCGTTACTGATGCGCAAACAAATCCGCCTGATCGGCTTGACGGTTGGCAGCCGATCACATCAACTCGATCTGATCCGCGCTGTTGAAGCCAGTGGTATCAAGCCCGTCATTGATCGCAGTTTTCCGCTCGAAGAATTGGCCGATGCATTCCGATATCAGGAATCTGGCCAGCATTTCGGCAAGATCTGTATCGATATCTAGGGGCGGGCAATCGCTCCAGACATGCCACTTGTCAGTCGTGTACCTCAATCCGATAAAATCGCTCAGCGGCACGACGGCAAAGCCAGCTCTAATCTTCTTCCGAAGCCGCTGGTAATGCGCTTGAACGCGTTCCAGAGCATACGGTAACTGCAGGTCGAGCCATCAACCAAGAAGTTGCTTTCGAACATGCTGCGCTCTACGCCAAAAGCATCGATACAGGCCTCAATATAAAGCCGCCAGGCGGCCGCAAGGCGTTCCGAAGCAAGTGGCGCGCCGCCACAGTTGAAACCGCACAGGCTCATGCCAAAATCACCGAGTTTGATTGACAGGTTTGGACACGTGGCAAGCTCGATATTCGATCGGTGCCAGATTATGAAGACTGTATCGCGCTGTTCCATATAGGCGCCGACGCCGAGCGGCGTACCAATATGATTAAGTACAATCTGCTGGTCGGGGACGTTTCGGGCCAGCGCGGTCAGGTCGGGTATCTGAGGATGGTAGAGCCATGCATGGAATGACAGCTCGAATTCGCGCAGACGGGCAAAAGATAGTGGCGAGCGGAAATCAATTGCAGCAATTCCGATTTTCTATGTTCGTCGAGATGTCAGAGATGATGGTGTGGATCGCAAAACACCAGATCAGGCTCGAGCACTTCTTCAACCAGTTCAGACACCAAATTCATTCGGCTTTGTCGTCTGACAGTTCTCCGAACATTTGCGGCAACGTCCCACCAATCGGAACCGGAACCCAGCTGTCGCCATAAGGCCAGTTGTTGAACCCCATCGAAGCGTGGCAGCCGCCGTCGACATGCAAGGTCGTGCCTGTCACATATGCCGACAGATCACCGGCCAGATAGAGAACGGCGTTTCCAAGCTCCTCGACCGGTGGGGGCGTGCCCATTGGAATGTACATTTTCCATGCCGCTTCGAAATACTCAGGCGGCAGCGCCTCGATTTCGGCCAGACCCATTTCTCGCATGGCGTTCCAGTTGCCTCTGCTTGGAGTCTGATCGGGCGCGATCGTATTGACCCGGATTTTCTCGGGGCCAAGTTCGACAGCCAGCGCACGTGAGAAGTTCTCCAGCCCAGCTTTGGCACCTGCATATACGGCGAAGGTTCCGGCACCCCGATGAGCTTCAATCGTTGTGAAATTGATGACACTTCCGCCGCGACCGCTCTTGCGGATCAGAGGAACCGCGCGCTGTACCGATTGCAGAATATAGCGGTAGTTGCGCTGTATATCATGTTCCCAATTTTCAGGCGTAGTATCCATGAAAGGGCGGCGGGTCGTACCGCCAGCCAGATTTACAAGAATGTCGACATGATCAAACGCCTTCTCGACACCAGTATAAAATGCCTCGATAGAGGCTGGATCCAGTACATCCGCCTCAGTCCAGTAAACATTGCGACCAAGCGCCTCGGCCTTGCCTGCGGTTGCCGCGAGTGCTTCAACATCCCAATCGCAGATCGCCAAGTCAACCCCGGCCTCGGCAAGGGATAGGCTGACAGCCTCTCCAATACCTGCGCCTCCGCCGATTACAACTGCAACCCTGCCTGTCAGGCCCGCCCGTTCGTCAAGAAAGCCCATGATCAACCTCCCTCTGAACTTCAGCTCTAGTGTTCACCATAAGCGAGACATTTATCGAGGAACGGCTCGAAATCATCAGGGCCTTGGCAAAAGCCTGCCACAAAGAGAGAGACGTCGGTACAACCAATTTTGGCAAGCTCCGGTATGCGAGCGAACGTTGCATCGACGTCAAGCGCACCATTACGAATAACGGGATCGGGATTCAGCCGCAGACGGAATTTCGTCGGATCACGACCCAACTCCTCCATGCGCCGTTTGATGCGTTCAAGCGCCAGACCAACCTGCTCCACAGGCATTCCAAGCGGCGTCCAGCCATCGGCCCATTTCGCCATACGTTCAATGTTCAGGTCGGACGGAGCAAGTCCAAACATCAGGGGCGGCCCGCCCGGCTGTACCGGAAAAGGCTTGCAGTAGATATCTTCGAACTCGATATGTTTACCCTTGAAGGTCGCCGGGGCTTGGGTCCAGAGCAGGCGACACGCCTCGGCGGTCTCGAACAGGCGGCCAAAACGTCCTTCCCATGGAATACCCTCAGCATCATATTCGGTTTTCTGCCAGCCCGTGCCGATTGCCAGTTCGACGCGCCCCTTAGTCAGAACGTCGAGTGTCGCCAGCTGCTTGGCCAACAGCGCCGCAGGACGCAGCGCGGCGAGGAGAACCCCCGTCGACAGCCGTAAATTTTTCGTCATTGCACCTATCGTTGACAACAGCACGATGGGTTCGGGAAAATTGGTATACTCGGTAAACATCGCGCTTCGCGCTTCTGCATTCGGCGCGTAAGGATAGGCATCCAGGTCGCGGGTGCCCATTACGACATGCTCGGGCAGGTCTACTGCGTAAATGCCCTTGCGATCGGCAAGTTGAATAAGATCAAGAACAGGCAGCAGGTTTTCGCCGTACCATGCCTCCACTCGAAATGGATTGATCTGAATCCGCACGCCCTCTCCTTTTCACAAAGACTAGCCAGCAAGTCTTTGGCTAACCAATATAATATATTGATCCGACCGATGCCGCATGTGGTGATGCTTGGTCAGTCAGATTCATATGCGGGATAGTCCACATATCCACGCGCATCGCCGCCAAACACCGTATCCATGTTATAGTCGGCCAGCGGCAGGTTCTGCGATAGACGATACGGGAGATCGGGGTTGGCAATAAAGGCACGCCCGAACGCGACAAGATCGGCATGGCCGTTTGCAATCACCGTTTCAGCGCGCTCAACTGTGTAACGACCAGCCACAATCAGGCGGTTTCGAAAGCGTCTGCGATAATCAATACGCGCAGCTTCTGGGATAACCGGTGCATCGTCCCAATCGGCCTCGCCGAGATGAACATAGGCAATACCAATCGCATCCAGCCGATCGAGCGCCAGTCCAATCGTCTCCAGAATTTCCGGATCGTCCATATCCTTGAAGGTAATGAATGGAGACAGCCGGACGCCGATTCGATCCGCGCCAATCTCTTCGGCGACAGCCGTCGTGACTTCCTCCAGAAACCGGACGCGTCGGGCGGGCGAACCACCGTAATCATCATCGCGATGGTTCGAGTTGCTGCGCAAGAACTGCTCGATCAGGTAACCATTGGCGCCGTGAATCTCAACGCCATCGAATCCTGCCTCAATGGCAAGCGACGCCGCGCGGCGATAATCACTGACGACGCGGGCGATTTCGCGCGTCTCCAAAGCACGCGGCGGGCTGCAGGGCACGAAACCCGGCACGCCATTTTTATCAATAAGATAGACACTGGTGTCGCGCGCCTGAATTGCAGAAGCCGACACGGGCGCCTGTCCTTCAGGTTGCACCGAGACATGCGAAACCCGTCCGACATGCCAGATCTGTAAAAAGATATGCCCTCCAGACGCGTGAACGGCATCGGTGGTCAACCGCCAACCATTGCTTTGCGCCGCGCTGTAGATACCTGGAGTGCCGGTATATCCCTTGCCCTCGGGGGATATTTGGCTGGCTTCGGTGATAATAAGTCCAGCACTGGCACGCTGCGCATAGTAGTCGGCCATCAACGCTGTTGGCACGTCGCCCGGTTGCGCTGCGCGTGACCTGGTCATCGGCGCCATAACGATTCGGTTCGGCAGAGTCAGCCGTCCCAGTTTCACCGGCGTGAACAATTTTTGCATAGCAGTTTCAGTCTTCATCGCGCGTCAGCATAGAGCGGAGTTCGGGAGCAACCAGATCCAACCCAATCTTGCGGCCTGCCATCACAGCTGGTCGCGCTCCAACCGCAGCATACCAACGCGCAACATTCGCATAGAGCGAGAGGTCCTGTGCGTGCATATCGTGAAACCAGACCCAGCCCCAGCAGGCTATGTCAGCGATGCTATAGTCATCGGCCAGAAAGTCCCGGCCTTCGAGCCGGGCATCCATCACACGATACAGTCGGGCGGCTTCCGCAGTGTAACGCTCCACGGCCTGCGTATTTTCGGGCGCGTTCCGCCTGAAATAATGCGTCTGACCCGCCATCGGACCAAGACCGCCGACCTGCCAGAAAAGCCACTCGAATGTACGCGCCCGCCTGTATCCCGACGATGCCAAAAGCTTGCCCGATTTCTCTGCCAAGTACA
>JBFKAE010000058.1:0-17862 GCA_041621755.1 Sphingomonadaceae bacterium
CAAGACGACAAGGTGTACACTTGCCGCAACTTTCAACTGCGCAGAATTCCATCGCAAACCGTGCCTGAGCAAGCATATCGACACTGTCATCGAACACCACGACACCGCCATGACCGATCAGACCGTCAGCCGCTGCAAAGGCTTCATAATCGAACGGCGTATCGAACAGCGCAGGCGGGAAATAGGCGCCTAGCGGTCCGCCGACCTGCACGGCACGCACCGGGTGTCCACTGGCTGTACCGCCGCCAATATCGTTGACGAGTTCGCCAAGCGTAATCCCGAATGCCGTCTCAAAAAGGCCGCCATGCTTTATATTGCCCGCAAGCTGAACGGGCATCGTCCCGCGCGAGCGTCCCATACCATAATTGGCATAAGCCTCGGCCCCTTCGGCCATGATGAACGGCACAGCGGCAAGTGTCAGCACATTATTGACCACTGTTGGTTGACCGAACAGGCCTTCGTGCGCTGGCAGAGGCGGTTTGGCGCGAACCTCGCCGCGCTTGCCTTCAAGCGAATTCAATAGCGAGGTTTCCTCGCCGCAGACATAGGCTCCCGCTCCTACGCGCACCTCTATTGCAAACGGCGCAACAAGCGCAGCGGACGCTTCAATGGCGGCTTCCATCTTGGCGATCGCGTGCGGATATTCGGATCTTATGTAGACAAATCCCTTGCCCGCGCCCGTCGCCAACCCCGCAATCGCCATGCCTTCGATCAGACAATAGGGATCGCCTTCCATCAGCATACGATCAGCAAAAGTGCCACTGTCACCTTCGTCGGCGTTGCAGACAATATATTTGCGATTGCCTTTGGCCTCGGCCACGGTCTTCCACTTGACCCCGGCGGGAAACCCTGCACCGCCGCGTCCGCGCAGACCAGACTTTGTGACCGCGTCCACGATGGCTTCAGGACCTGCAACGCGCGCGACCTCAAGGCCTTTCCAGCCGCCCGTCGCGGCATAATCCTCAAGGCTCAAAGGTCGCGTCTTTCCGGCACGCGAAAAAGTCAAGCGCTGCTGCTTTGCAATAAAGGGATGAGCTTCGATCCGACCAATTGACAGTGCCGTATCACCGCCAAGAATGGCGTCAACATCGTCAACAGTGACCGGCCCATAGCCAATCCCGTCAATCTCGACGAGCGGTTCAAGCCAGTGCATGCCCCAGCTGCTGACTCGCTTCACCTCTCCCGCTTTAGCGAAGGCGTCCGCAACGGCATCGGCTCCACAGGCAAGCGCCACAGCATCATCGGCAATGCGTATGATCATGACGCATTCACAAGCACGGCAAATTTTTCCGCGTCTAGTCTCGCATGAACCTCGTCGCCGACCAGCGCCGCCGGCCCAACGGCGCACAGGCCAAGGCAATAAACCTTTTCAATCCTGACCCGGTTTTGGGACTTTGCTCCGGCGACGAGGGCTTCCACCCCGCGCGCCTGACATGCCTCCGCCCTGCACAACTTGATCACAGGACGCGCGTCGGCTTCCTCGTGAAAATCGTGATAAAAGCTGACAACCCCGTGCACTTCGGCGCGGGACAGGTTCAGCGCGAGCGCAACTTCGCGGATTGAAGCCTCACTGACACACCCATATGCGTCCTGCACGTCACGCAAAATGGGCAGAAGCGGCCCCTCTTTGCCTTTATGGCGTGCTAAAATGTCGTCCAACGTCACACCCAATCAACTCATGCGGTGGATTAAACAGATCTTGTTGCCCGAAGGGTCACGCAAATAGGCAAGATACAACTTTCCGCGAGCAGTCTCCCGAACGCCGGGTGGCTCTTCACAGCTTATTCCACCATTGGCGACACCTGCAGCATGGCTGGCGTCGATCTGCTCTGGCGAGCCTGCAGTGAAGCCAATCGTGCTGCCATTGCCGTGACTGGCAGGCTGACCATCCAGAGGTCGAGTGATGAGAAACATCTGGCCATCGTGCATATAAAGATAGCGCTCACCCGCAGCCATACCCGGTCCATGCCCCAACGCCCCCAGAACTGCGTCGTAGAAAACCTTTGAAGCCTCAAGGTCATTGGCTCCGAGCGCGACATGACTGAGCATAGGAAAGTCTCCATTCAGATTGGCAAATGTAAATCACCCAGATAGATCGATGCGTTGACGTTCCAGCATGACCTCAATGCAGCAGATCATATAGCAGCCTTACACTCTCAGTACATGGCAAACGACTATCAGCGGAGCATTTGGTCGCCCGCGGGGACATCCACGGGCGACCAATCTACCGGCGCTATTCGTCCAGAAAGGCGTAGGCACAAACCTTGTTGCCCGACGGGTCCCGAAGATAACCCGCATAGGCGCCCGGCAAGTGGCTCCGCGGACCTGCAGCACCTTCATCCGTGCCGCCAGCTGCAAGCCCAGCAGCATGGAAAGCGTCAACATCTGCCGGAGTAGCCGCAGCAAATCCAACCGTCACACCGTTGCTCGAAGGTGCCTCGCCATTACCGGGATTCAAGACCAGAAATGCTGGCTTGCCCTTGCCATAAAGCACACAGGCATCACCAAAAGGTCCAAGATTCTTGACCTCTAATGCGCCAAGCGCAGCATCGTAAAACGCCGTTGAAGCCACAAGATCCTTTGCGCCAACACATGTATGCGAAAAAACACCATCACCAGAAATTACCGTCACTTTTATTCTCCTCAGTAAACGACAACGGACCGGATGCTCTTGCCTTCGTGCATCAGGTCAAAGCCCTTGTTGATTTCTTCAAGACTGAGCACATGCGTGATCATCGGATCGATCTCGATCTTGCCGCTCATGTACCAGTCGACGATCTTGGGAACATCGGTACGCCCCTTGGCGCCACCAAAAGCCGTCCCGCGCCAGTTACGTCCGGTGACAAGCTGAAACGGACGCGTGCTGATTTCCTTGCCCGCTTCGGCAACGCCGATGATGATGCTGGTTCCCCAGCCGCGATGGCAGGCTTCAAGCGCCTGTCGCATCACCGTCGTGTTTCCGGTGCAATCAAACGTGTAGTCCGCACCACCGTCGGTCAGCGTCACGAGATGCTGGACAATATCGCCATCCATATCGTTGGGATTGACGAAATGCGTCATCCCGAACTTCTTGCCCCATTCCTCACGGTCCGGATTGATATCGACACCGACGATCATATTGGCCCCGGCCATGCGTGCGCCTTGCAGCACATTGAGACCAATGCCGCCAAGACCAAAGACAATCACATTATCGCCCGGACGCACATTGGCGGTGTTAACGACCGCACCGACCCCGGTGGTCACGCCACAGCCAACGTAACAGCTTGTCTTGAAGGGCGCGTCCTCGCGGATCTTCGCCACCGCAATTTCCGGCAGGACTGTGAAGTTCGAAAAAGTCGAACAGCCCATATAATGGTGGATCGTCTGACCCTTATAGGAAAAGCGCGATGTACCATCGGGCATCAACCCCTGCCCCTGCGTCGCGCGGATCGCTGTACACAGGTTGGTTTTTCCCGACAGGCAGGATTTACACTGACGACATTCGGGCGTGTAGAGCGGGATGACATGATCGCCCGGCTTGACGCTGGTTACGCCAGCACCAACCTCGCGTACGACCCCTGCACCTTCATGGCCAAGGACACTTGGGAAAAGGCCTTCTGAATCGAGGCCATCCAGCGTGTAGGCGTCGGTGTGGCAGATCCCTGTCGCCATAATCTCAACCAGAACTTCGCCCGCCTTTGGACCTTCAAGATCCAGTTCGACAATCTCAAGAGGTTTCTTTGCCTCAAAGGCTACGGCAGCACGGGTTTTCATTGGAATCTCTCTTTTCAACGGAATATTCGCCCTGCATAGCATATGGACAAATTCGCGATAAAGACACATTATCGCAATTCATTATGCCGAATACGGGATATTCTATGCAGAACTGGACAGGCATGGACGAATTTGTCGCGGTCGCCACGACCGGCTCATTTTCGGCAGGCGCCAAAACTCTTGGAACCTCGACCACGCGCATGAGCAGGATCATAGCACAGTTTGAATCACGCCTTCAGGCCCAGCTTTTCGACCGGACAACGCGCAGCGTCACATTGACCGACACTGGCCGTGCCATACTGGATCAGTGTCGGAGGCTGTTGCAGGAACGCGATGAAGTCCTCGCCTCGGTGACAGCGCAGGGCGAACCGCGCGGTGAATTGCGGGTGACCTGTTCAACCGCGATGGGCGAGCGCTTTGTCGCTCCCATTATGCGGCAATACGCTATGGCGCATCCTGAACTTATCGTGTCACTTGATCTCACAAACAGAATCGTCGATCTGATCGGCGAAGGCTATGATCTTGCTATCCGCACAGGCCAACTTTCAGATTCTCGGTTGATTGCAACACGCGTTGCCAGCCGTGCGTTTTTGACCTGCGCATCGCCGGATTACTTAAAATCCGCGCCACCAATCACGACTGTTTCTGACCTTACCCACCACGAATGCCTTATGGGAACGAGTGCGACATGGCGATTCCGGCAAGGCGATATGGATATATTCCACAAACCTGATGGGCGCTGGCGCTGCAACAGCGGCACCACGGTCGTCGAAGCCGCGCTCGCAGGCATGGGGATTTGCCAGTTGCCCGAATTTTATGTTCTCAAACTGCTGGATGAAGGGCGTTTGCAACTTGTTCTCGAGGACTTTCGACCAACCAAGGAACCCATATGGGCAGTCTATCCGCAGCGCAGGCATCTCGTCCCCAAGATACAAGGTGCCCTTAAATCCCTGCGTCGCGAGCTGGCACACGCAATTGCACAGACCTGATCACGACAAGTAGCGTCACATTTACACTTGGGCGTTAGCCTGCTTAACCAGACGTGTTTAAAATTTCTCAGGGCCGCACACATGACAAATGCCTATATCCTCACCCTGTCCTGCGCCGACCGGCCCGGTCTGGTTGCTGCAGTTGCCGGATTGCTCTTCGAGAATGGTGGAAACATTCTCGAAGCACAGCAATTTGACGACGTTGAGACCAACAAATTTTTCATGCGTGTTGTGTTCGATCTGAAAGATGGGCCTAACGTGGAGAGAGTGCTGCGCAAACATTTCACCGCGCTTGCCGACACATTTGCAATGAACTGGACGATGACCGGCATCGCGCAGAAAAAGCGCGTCGTGCTGATGGTTTCAAAATTCGATCATTGTCTTGGCGACTTGCTCTACCGCACGCGCACGGGTGAGCTTAACATGGACATCACCGCAATCATTTCAAACCACCCGCGTGAAGCCATGAAATTGTCTTCGATGGGCGACATCCCGTTCCATTATTTACCGGTTACCAAAGAGACGAAGGCCGATCAGGAGGCTGCGATCAAGGCGATCATCGAAGCCTCGGGCGCGCAACTGGTCGTGCTTGCGCGTTATATGCAGATTCTCTCGGACGACATGGCGCGCTATTTGTCAGGCCGCTGCATCAACATTCATCACAGCTTCCTGCCCGGCTTCAAAGGCGCAAAGCCCTATCATCAAGCTCATGCCCGCGGTGTGAAGATCATTGGCGCAACCGCGCATTATGTAACCGCCGACCTTGATGAAGGCCCGATCATCGTACAGGACATCGAACATATCAGCCACGCCGACACGCCTGAAGATCTTGTTCGCAAAGGCCGCGATATCGAACGACGCGTCCTTGCCCGCGCCGTGCATTACCACCTTGAAAACCGCGTCATCATCAATGGCACCAAAACCGTCGTCTTCCGCGATTGAGCATTTGAAAGAGTTTTTTCCACCGCAGGGGGTTTTCGGGAACTTGTCGCTGATGTAACCCGTTCATTCAGTCAGACCTGATGGAAACAGACACAGATATGCTCGGTATTTTACAGCGGGTCGTGATCGAACGTCCGCGTTCGGCGCTTCGCGAATTTGTTCAGACAGAATCCGCTGGTGGCATCATCCTCATGGTCGCCGCCGCCGCCGCATTGATCGTCGCCAACTCGCCGCTGGCAGACGATTATTTCGGCATACTCAAAACCTATGTTGGCGGCCTGTCGGTCGGTCACTGGATCAATGATGGTCTGATGGCGATCTTTTTCCTGCTGGTCGGGCTGGAAGTGAAACGCGAAATGCTCGATGGGCAGCTATCGACGTGGGAACGGCGCATATTACCGGGTGCCGCGGCAGCAGGCGGTATGATTGTGCCAGCGCTAATCTTTTTTGTAATCAACAGCGGTAATCCAGAGACCATACGTGGCTGGGCGATACCGTCCGCGACCGACATTGCCTTTGCACTTGGCGTTCTGGCGCTACTCGGCTCACGCGTGCCGGGGTCATTGAAGATATTTCTGACCGCCGTTGCAATCATCGATGACCTTGGCGCCATCGTCATTATCGCGCTCTTTTACACCGCGCAGCTCAACCTGGCGGCGCTTGCGGGCGCTATGGGCCTGTTCGGCGTTTTGATGGTGCTCAATCGGCGTGGCGTCCTGTCGATCTGGCCCTATCTGTTGATCGGCATCGGCGTCTGGGCTTTGATGCTGGCATCAGGCGTCCATGCGACGTTAGCAGGCGTCATCGTGGCATTCACCATCCCGCTTACCCCGGCGCCCGGCCATCCCGACGATACAGGGTCGCCGCTGCATAGGCTTGAACATGCGATTGCCCCTTGGGTTGCGTTTGCCATCGTACCAATATTCGGCTTTGCCAATGCTGGCTTGTCGTTTGGTAATCTCAGTCCAGAAATCCTTCTCAGCCCGATTGTGCTCGGCATTGCGCTTGGACTGTTTATCGGCAAGCAGATTGGTGTCTTTGGCGTCATGTGGGTCTTGGAACGCTTCAATATCATCGACTACCCCATCCGTGCCTCAACGCTTCAGGTTTATGGCGTGGCGTTGCTTTGCGGCATCGGTTTTACGATGAGCCTGTTTATAGGCGGCCTCTCATATTCAACCGACATTTTCCTCGACGAAGTCAAAATCGGCGTTCTCGGCGGGTCTCTGATGTCGGGCGTCGTCGGTGCGATCGTGCTTTTGATCGCAAAATCCCGGCCGTTGGCATCGGACGAGTCAATCGCGCAGTCGGATTAAACCTTCCTGCACAACCGAGGCCACAAGCACACCGCTGCGGTCATAGATCAGTCCGCGATTCAGCCCCCGCGCGCCCGAGGATCGCGGACTATCCTGCGCGTACAGCAACCACTCGTCTATGCGGAACGGCGCATGAAACCACAGCGCATGATCAAGGCTGGCGATTTGCAGATTGTGCGTTCTTTCGTCAACGTCATGCGGAAGTATGCTCGTCGCCAAAAGCGTCATGTCGGATGCATAGGCAAGCATAGCGCGATGCAGTCTGACATCGTCCGCTATGGGCACCTGCGTACGAAACCAAATATATTGGCGAGGCTCCCTGACGCCCCCTTCTCCCGGAATTGAAGGGTCCACACGTCGGAAATCCATTGCACGGCCCTGCAGAAAACGCGCCCGTTTGTCTTCGGGGATCTGGTTGATAAATGATGCGCGCCATTCAATATCCGACATCAAGGTTTCAGGCCCGGGCACATCAGGCATGTCAAATTGATGTTCCAACCCCTTTTCTTCCACTTGAAACGATGCAGCGAGGTTGAAGATCGGTCGGCCGTGCTGGATTGCGACCACCCGGCGCGTTGTAAAACTCCGCCCGTCACGGTCCCGTGCGACCTGATATGTAACTGGTAGCCCCTTGTCTCCGGCACGCACGAAATAGGCGTGAAGGCTGTGTACGGGGCGATCCTCAGGCACCGTGCGAGTCGCAGCGACGAGCGCCTGCGCGATGACCTGCCCACCAAAAAGTCGGTCCACCCCATCGCTGGTATTCTGGCCGCGAAACAGGTTTTCCTCGATTTTCTCAAGGTCCAGCGCAGCGATCAGGTCTTTTACCATCGCTTCGCTGGTCATTAGTGCGCGCCTTTCGGTGTCTCCATCAGCTCAACCAGTACGCCGCCCATGTCCTTTGGATGCACAAAAATCACAGGCGTTCCGTGCGCACCAATACGCGGTTCACCGGTGCCAAGCACGGTCGCCCCCTTTGCGCGCATATCGTCACGCGCGGCGATAATATCGGGCACCTCAAAGCACACATGGTGCTGCCCACCAGCCGGATTTTTCTTTAGAAAACCGTGAATAGGCGAATCGTCGCCATAAGGCTCGATCAGCTCGATCTGGCTGTTCGGCGTATCGACAAAACAGACCCAGACCCCCTGTTCGGGCAACGCAAATTTTTCGTGAATTTTCGTCGCACCAAGCATGTCACGATAGACGGCGACCGCCTTATCAATCGATGGCGTCGCTACGCCGACATGGTTTAATCGTCCAATCATTACCACTCCTCAGGGTCTATTGCCGCATCGCAATAGCCCCAGCGATGACCGCGCCGCAAGTGGCGCTAGAAACTGGCGCGCAGCGTCAAGCGGATATCGCGCCCCGCAAGCGGCGCAAAATCCTTCAGGAACGACGCATGTCGGCGTACGACCTGATCGGTCAGGTTTTCACCACGCAGTACGAACGCGACGTCTCGTTCTGCGAAGGGACGGTAAATCAGTTGCGCGTTGAGAACCGTATAGCTTTCGGTCGGCGTCTCGAACGTAGAAACGCGGGTCTGCGCATCGGCCCATTCGACCTCGACCCTGCCGTCTAGCCGCGTACTGCGCATCTCTGCCCCGCCCAATATACGCAGCGGCGGAATGCGCGGTGCAGGCCCCACATGGTCGATTTTTGCATGGGTATAATCGGCAACAATATCCGTCCCGAACGTCCACGCGCCTGTCGTGAAAAGATCGCGCTCAACCTCGAATTCCGCGCCCCAGTGCGTTGCCTTGCCTTGCGTGATCTCAAAGACCGGCAAACCGTCTTCGAAACCACCCGTCGCCGCCTCGTAAACGAAACCGCTGAACCGGCTATAGTAAAGCGTGAGATTTGCGATCCCCCGCGCACCATCGGCGCGAATAAAGCCTTCAACCCCGGTCTGCTTTTCAAGGCCCAGTGCGGGGTCGCCAACTTCAAACGATTGCGTCGCGATATGCGGGCCAAGGATCAGCAGTTCGTTCGCCGACGGCGCACGCGCGGTCCGCGACAGGTTGATGCCGGTACGTGCATCGCTGCCAAGCCCAATACTGCCACCAAGCGCAACGGATCCACCCGTAAAACTGCGTTTATAGCCGACAAGAGGCGCGTTCACCGTATTATGGTCGATCCGACCCGACAGCTCGACCTTGAAAGGGCCGGTCTGATATTCCTGTACGACAAATCCGCCAATGCCGGTCTGGTCATTGTCAGGGAGCAGCGCCTCCTCTCCCTCGATAGTGAGCTTCGAGGCAAAAAACTGCCCACCGACAACCCCGCGCCAACCGCCATGATCGGCCTGGATCAACTCAAAACGTCCCTCAAGACCCTTGCTCTTGAACGTTGTTTCGATCTCGCCTTCGATGATTTCGCTATGCTCGTAATCGGCCGCACCGACACGCAGACGCAGACGCTCGAAAAACCCCGGCAACTCGACCGCGCCGCGCACATCAAAACGATATTGGCGCAGTTTGATACTCGCAGCCTCTTCCTCCTGATCTGTCGCCAATGCTGGCCGGATCGGGATGCCATATTCACTATTATAATAGCCAAGCGACGCGCCAAGCTCTCCGCCATCGTCGATAAAGGCAAAGCCGCTTCCCGCCGTATAAGTGCGCACCGAACTGTTTGGCAGTTTGCCTTTCTGATCGGCAAGCGGATTGCCGAAATCCGCAGCCATAGCGCGTACGGCAGGCGCCAGAATAAATCCGCCGGTTTCAAGATCGCCACTGTCGTGATAGCTGCCATCGACATGTACGGCGATACGCTCTCCAATCGCAACATCAGCGCTCGCCCCGGCATTATAATCGTTCGCTGCTGTCGAAAATCCGCCAACCACGTCAAAATGCACGTCATCATGCGGGATGACCCTCGGGATGCGCTTGTCGATCACGTTGACAAGACCACCAATAGCAGACGAACCGTACATCAACGTACCGGGGCCTCGTAGGATTTCGACGCGCGCGGCAGTCAACGGATCGATGGCAACAGCATGATCAGCCGACAGGTTCGACAGGTCGATGGATCCTATGCCATCGGTAAGAACGCGAATGCGTTCGCCCGAAAATCCACGCAAAACCGGACGCGCCGCACCCGGGCCAAAGCTGGTTGAGGAAACACCGGGCTGCCGGGATATCGTATCGCCGATCTGGCCCTTGGCCGCGATGCTCAACGCTTCACCAGAAAGCACCGATACACTCGACAGCAGGTCAGCGCGAACCTGACCATAAGGCGCCGTCACGACAATATTCTGCGCCTCGCTGTGAACATCATCGGTCGCAATATCATTGCCCGCAGCACGCGCGGATAACGCCACCAACGACGTCATTATTCCGGCCATTATCTGAAATTGCATTTGAGCAGCGCCCCTTTCGCAATACTATGTGCTGCGTTTTGAATGATATGTTATATCCTGTCAATGTGATTATGTCTCATTACCAATCACAATGCGCATAGGCTCGGTTTCATCATGCATTCAACAATGCTGCTCGTATTTTGGTAACTTAACGGCCATATTAGGGTATGAAATCAAAGAGCGGGGTGTAGAACATGGGCGGTGGAATTGTAGCATTGGTCTTTGCGATCCTGGCGATTGTAATCGTGTACAGCGCGGTCGTCGTCGTTCGACAAGGATATGAATACACGCTCGAACGCTTCGGGCGTTACACGCACACCATGAAACCCGGCTTCAGCCTTCTAATACCTTTCATCGATAAAATTGGCCGTAAGGTCAACATGATGGAACAGGTTCTTGATATTCCGGGACAGGAAATTATCACCAAAGACAACGCCATGATCTCAACCGACGGCGTTGTGTTTTTTCAGGTGCTCGACGCGGCAAAGGCTGCGTACGAGGTCTCCGATCTCTATAATGCGATCCTCAACCTTGTGACCACCAACCTGCGTACCGTCATGGGGTCAATGGACCTTGATGAAACCCTGTCGCGTCGTGACGAAATCAACGCCCGGCTGCTTATCGTGGTCGATGATGCAACAACACCGTGGGGCGTCAAGATCACCCGCGTCGAGGTAAAGGACATTCGCCCGCCCGCCGACATCGTCAACGCCATGGCGCGGCAGATGAAAGCCGAACGTGAAAAACGCGCTTCAATCCTTGAAGCCGAAGGCCAGCGCCAGTCAGAAATTCTGAAAGCCGAGGGTGAAAAACAGTCGCAAATCCTCGAAGCCGAAGGCCGCCGGGAAGCAGCCTTCCGCGACGCAGAGGCCCGCGAACGCGAGGCCGAAGCCGAGGCCAAGGCCACACAAATGGTGTCCGAAGCCATCGCCAAGGGCGACCCGCAGGCCATCAACTATTTCGTCGCGCAAAAATATGTCGAAGCGATGCAGTCCTTTGCGCGCTCACCGAACGCCAAAACCATCTTCATGCCGCTCGAACTCACCAATCTTGCCGGAACCGTTGGCGGGATCGGCGAACTGGTAAAGGCCGTGCGCAGCGATGACGCGCCGTCGCCGCGCCGCCCGGGCCCATTCGAAACCGCTTAGGGGAGGTCGTCATGCCAGATCCAGCCGATTTTTACTTCACATATTGGGGATGGTTTACCGCTGCGCTTGTACTTGCGGTCATAGAGATCATAGCACCCGGCATTTTCATGATCTGGCTGGCTGCTGCGGCGCTTGTCACCGGGCTTGCAACCTTCGTCTTTGCTATTGGCTGGGAATTACAGCTTGTCATATTCGGCGTCTTTGCCGTTGCCGCCATTCTGGTCGGGCGCAATTACTTGTTACGCAATCCGCTTGAAACCACGGATAATACGCTCAACCGTCGTGGCGAGCGGCTGATCGGCACAACGGCAACCGTCGCCGTCGCAATTATCGATGGGCGGGGCAAGGTTCAGATCGGCGACTCCCCCTGGCTGGCCACCGGCCCTGACACCGAAATCGGAAAACGCGTCAAAATCATTGGCATAGATGGCGCAACACTATTGGTTGAACCGGTCTGAGAAACTTTTTCCCGTTGCGGCACGAACTATGAGTATGCCGCATGCATTTTCCGACCCCGACTTTACCGCCAAGGGCGAGCCGCGCGCCCGCGTCACCTTTCGCGGACTGGAAATGCTGTGGCTTAATACCGGCACGCTTTGCAATCTTGCCTGCACGCACTGCTATATTGAAAGCTCTCCGACCAATGACCGGCTCGCTTACCTGAAGCAAAGCGATGTTCGGCAGTTTCTGGATGAAGCTGCTCAGCGCAACGAACCCTTGACGATGATCGGCATTACCGGCGGCGAGCCGTTCATGAACCCTGAAATCGATGCGATTCTGGAAGATTGCCTTTCCGCCGATCTTGACGTGATGGTGCTGACCAACGCCATGACACCCATGCGCCACCACAGAGAAGCGCTTTTGGCTCTGAACACGCGCTATCGTGCGCAATTATCACTTCGCGTCAGTCTTGATCATTTTACCGCATCACGGCACGAAGAAGAACGCGGACCGGGTAGCTGGCAGCCATCGATTGAAGGGCTGAAGTGGCTTTCTGCGAATGGTTTCGACATTGCCGTGGCCGGACGCACGCTGTGGGGTGAGAGCGAGACCGACCTCCGCGCCGGTTTTGCCGCGTTGTTCGCTTCTGAATCCGTCGCCATCGACGCCAACGATCCGCAGCGGCTTGTACTCTTTCCCGAAATGGACGAGACGACCGACGTTCCTGAAATCACCACCGCGTGCTGGCAAATACTCGACAAGGACTCCCAAGAGCTGATGTGCGCAAATGCGCGGATGCTGGTCCGACGCAAGAACGCAAGCACGGCGAGCCTGACAGCCTGCACCCTCCTTCCCTATGACCCTGAATTTGATCTTGGAAAAAGCATCGCCGAAGCCGCACATGATGTCGCGCTCAACCACCGGCACTGCGCACAATTCTGCGTGCTCGGCGGGGGAAGTTGCGGATAATCAGGCCAGAGGGTCTGTAAGCCGGGTTCTGTCCAGCGCATATGCGCCTGTACGGCCATTCCTCTAGGACGACTGTTACCAGCCGCCTCAAGCAACCTACCCGGGCGGTCCGGGCGGATACCCCATATGCCGCCCCTATTCGGTCTTGCTTCCGGTGGGGTTTGCCGTGCCGCTGCTGTTACCAGAAGCGCGGTGCGCTCTTACCGCACCCTTTCACCCTTACCCGCAGGTCGAAACCCTTGGGCGGTCTCCTCTCTGTGGCACTGTCCCTGGGGTCACCCCCGCCGGGCATTACCCGGCACCGTTTATCCATGAAGCCCGGACTTTCCTCCCCGCCATCCTTTCGAATATCGGCGCGGCGACCGTCCAACCCTCTGGCCTGAAATCGAGATAGGTTGCATGATCCACATTGGCAAGCCGCTCGATCAACCGAGGCGCAGTTCCTCCATCGGCGTCGCGGTCAGGAGCGCCAACAGGATCGCCCGCGTCTCACCGTCAATCACGCCATCAACATTGCCGGGCCGGAATCGGCGCTGAAACGCAGAGACAGTCGCTTTTTCAACGCAGACATCATAGCCATAGCGCTGTAGCGCCAGCATCATGCCACCATCCGTCCAATGCGGATCGGCAAGTGGCCTTGGAATCGGAGTCGCGAGGCCGTATCTTGCCAGCAGCGGCCAATCGAACAGTTCACCGGGATCGGCCTTACGCGCAGGCGCGATGTCACTATGGCCAACCACATTACCGGGTTTGATATCATAACGCCCCACGATATCCGCGAGCAACGGCAATAGCGCCTGCATCTGATCATCGGGAAACGGGCGATAGCCGAACTCGTGCCCCGGATTGACAAGTTCAATGCCGATACTCGCCGAATTCACGTCTGTAATGCCCCGCCATGACGACAGACCTGCATGCCATGCGCGGCGGTCTTCATCGACAAGCTTCACGATATTGCCGTCCTCGGCGATCATGTAATGCGCCGACACTTTCGCCGTGGCGTCGGTCATGCGCTGCAAGGCATCATCTGCCGATTGCATGCCCGTATAATGCAGGACAACCATAGAGACCGGCTGTGCGCGCACGTCGTGATTGGGTGACGGACAATCGATATATGCAACGCTCATCGCTTCATCTCGCGCGCCCATTCCCGAACCAGTGAAGCGTCATCCTGTTTGCTTGCACTGCGCCACGTAATAACCGCTACACTTGCAAAGGTCACCAGCGCGCCGAAAATGAAGGCTCCACTGACCGGCGTCCCAAAGACAAAGGTGGCTATTGCCGCTGAGATCAATGGTGTCGGCAAGGTAAGCGGCACCACCACTGAAACCGGGTATTTTTGCAGGAGCCAACTCATACCGGCATGTCCGACGATCGATGCAGCGATCGCTGAAAACGCAATCCACCCCCAAAAATCGGGCCGCACTTGCCCAATTCCAGCAAGCTGCTCGGGCTCGAACACAAGCGCCACACAGAACAGAACCGGCAAACTGACAAACGCCAGCCACGCATGAATGGTCAGCGGATTAATGCCTTGCATCCGACGAAACAGCAACGACCCCACAGCCCAGATAAACGACGCAACAATCGTCAAGGTAATACCCAGCCATTCGTTCAACAGCGCCGGGTCGAAGCCCATGATCACAATACCAAGAAACGCCAGCGCCGTGCCTGCAATACGGATCCAGCGGATTGTTTCTTTCAGGAAAATAACCGCCAGAACCAGACTGAACGGCACACCCAGCTGGCTGACAATGGCGAGCGCAGCAACATTATCCGTCACTGCAAAGCCAACGCCGCCAATCCCCATGAACATCGCGCCCGCCACTACGCCGGCAACGAAAATTTCATTCATCCGGCCCTTGACGATGCGGAGCCAGGGTAGTGTCAGAACGAAAACGAAGAGATAGCGCATCAACACAGCTGTCAGCGGGCCGGTCTCATCTATTGCAAGCTTGATCGTGACAATGTTCGACGCCCAGATCAGATCGATCAGCAGGATAAACAGCAGGTGCGGAAGCTTCATGCCTGGATGATCGCTTTATAGGCTGCATTGATCTCCGCCATGCGCAGGTCGGCGACACGGATGAATTCCGCGGGAGTCCCTTCGGCAAAATGCCGGTCGGGATGGTGACGCTTCACAAGGTCAAGATACGCCTTGCGTACGACTATCGGGTCGGCGCCCGGCGGTAC
The DNA here is from genome assembly GCA_041621755.1 of Sphingomonadaceae bacterium. Classification (GTDB taxonomy): domain Bacteria; phylum Pseudomonadota; class Alphaproteobacteria; order Sphingomonadales; family Sphingomonadaceae; genus Sphingosinicella. Next base: position 15,116 of record JBFKAE010000058.1, read on the forward strand.
GCCAAGTACAACATAAGGGTCGCTGGGATCGGGTGCGATATAGCGCGCCTTGATCTTGGCATAGCTCGCATCGTCCATACCGAATTCCGTCCGCACATGGTCGACATAATCAAGCTCCGCCTGGGTAATGCCATCGGCCGCGGCAATCAACAGCAACGCCTCGACCAGATCGTCAAGCACTGGCGACCCTGCCCCAATGATATTGCGCGCCTGCCGAGCATAGACCTCGTATCCGTCGGTCGAGCGCTTGGCGAGATCGTAAAACCGCTGCGCATTGTGCTTTTCCGATTCCGCGACGTGAAACAGTCTTTGGAACACCTGAAACTCATCAGCCGATGCATAGCCGTCGGCCCGCGCCATCTTCGCTGCAAGTGCAATCGCCGCAATTGTGAAGGCAACCTGCGCGCGCTCCCCCCGGCCAAGCCGTGCCGCGCCGACATCGATGGCGTGGCCAAGCGCGGCGCCGGCAAGCGCGCCAAGCGGACCGCCAATGGCCAGTCCCGCAGCGGTGCCCAGAAGTTTACCCCAGATCGACATAGGCCCCGGCTCTTAGCGCATCATCGACAAAAGTCGGAAATGCTTTTAGGCGCAGACCGTAAAATTAAACCGCCAGTGTGCGGGATTGGACTGCGGCCGGTCGATAGAGGCCACGATTATCCCAATCGGGTTCCAGCATGTCGGTGACACCAATGACGGTTTCAGCGGCACCCAGAATGATACCCCCACCCGCTGCCAGATACGACACCATCCGCTCCAGGATCTCTGTCTTGTGTGATCGGGCCAGATACATCAGCACGTTCCGGCAAAAAATAATGTCAAACCCGCCACGAAACGGCCAAGGATCACAAAGGTTGATCCGTCGGAATTCAACCCTTCTCCTGATCTCCGGTTTCAACACCCAGTTTTCGTCGATTTTTTCAAAGTGTCGCATCAGGCGGTGTATGGTCAGGCCGCGCTGAACTTCAAACTGTGAATACCGGCCAGCTACGGCCTTTTCTATAGCCTGTGCAGAAAGGTCCGTGCCCAGAATCTCGATCGTCCAGCCATCCCAAAGCGCTGCATCCTCGGCAAACAGCATCGCGATCGAATAGGCTTCCTGACCACTCGACGCTGCCGCGCTCCATATCCGGATACGCCGCGTATGCGCCTTTGCCGCGCGTACCCTCGGCAGAATACTTTTCTGCAGCATCTCAAACGGCAGGGTGTCACGAAAAAAGAACGTCTCATTGTTGAGCATGGCTTCAACAATGTCGCCGTAAAGCGCTTCGCTGCCGCCATGCGCTGCAACCCCGTCAGCCAAATCCGCAACTGTCAAAAACCCATGTGTCCTTGCCACATGGGTCAACCGCGATTGCAGAAGATAAGATTTGTTGGGGGCAAGAACGATTCCAGCGCGCTCCAGAAAAATTTCCGCGATGCGCGTGAAGCCGGCCTTCGAAATTGTCATTTCACTGGCTCGAGCAAACAACCGATGGCCGAGGCAAGGCCGCTGACCGACAGAATTTCGGCGGCAAGACCTTCACGCACTATCGCACCGGGCATACCCCACACAACCGAACTTTCCTGGTCCTGCGCCAGCATTGTCCCTCCGACAGCCACGACCTCGCGCGCACCGGCAAGACCGTCGGTGCCCATGCCGGAAAGCATGACCCCTAGCGTCCCTTTACCCCAGACTTCTGCAGCCGATCTCAGCATCGGATTAACCGACGGGCGACAGAAGTTTTCAGGCGGCGCACCGCTGACCCTCAGACGGACCTGATTACCGACGCGCAACGCCTCCATGTGCAGCCCACCCGGCGCTACATAGATATGTCCCGGTTCGACTATGATATGATCCACCGCCTCGAATGTCGGCAAGCCGCTGCGGCGACCAATATGTTCGGCCAGAATCGCGGTAAACATTGGCGGCATATGCTGGGTAATCAATATCGGAATATTGACCGGTTTTGGCAGCGCCGCCGTCAGTTCGAGCAGTGCATTTGGACCGCCCGTCGATGCACCGATCGCAAGCACTGATGGCCTCACATGCGAAGGCTCCGCGCGCGGATAAATGGCTGCTGCCGCGGGAGGTGAACTGACAATAGGTCGCCCCGGATTATTGATCTTGCCCGCTGCACGTTTCGGACGAATAGCGCCAAGTTCATGAACCTTTCGGATAAATTCGGTTCTGAATTCAGGTCCACTGGCGCTCGCCCACCCGGCCTGCGGCTTTGCAATGGCGTCGGTTGCACCAAGTTCGAGCGCTTCAAGCGTGATGCGAGCGTTACGCGTCGTCAATGTCGACGCCATCAGGATTCGCGCGCCTGAGGCTGCGGCTACGATCTTCGGCAATGCCTTGATACCGCCGATACCCGGCATTTCAACGTCGAGGACCACGACATCCAGGTCATATTTTGAAGCAAATTCGATTGCCTCCTCGCCGGTCCTTGCAGAAGCGACAACTTTGATTTTTGGATCAGTTTCCAGCCACTGCGCCATCAGCGCACGACTAACGCCGGAATCGTCGACCAGCATCACGCGCACACGCGCAAAAGTCTCAGTTGCACCAACTGAGGAAGCGAACTCTACTGAGGACATGACAATACAATCGTTACAAGGGCCGACATTTGCCGTCGGCCCACCTAGATCAAACCAACCTGCGAAAGTTTTGCTTCGATCATGTCACGATCGAACGGTTTCATAATATACTCGTCAGCACCCGCGTCGATCGCAGCGCGTATATGCGCCATATCGTTCTCGGTCGTACA
>JBFKAE010000059.1:0-17758 GCA_041621755.1 Sphingomonadaceae bacterium
AGGCTCGATCTATTAAGGTTTAAATTAACCTTTTACCTCGTGTTAACCTTTGTAACCGATAACAGGGATGGTTAACGATTTGCTCTCGGTTGTCGCTGCTGGTTTCCATGAAATGCAGCACCGGGACGGGGAAAACGGAAAGAGGGGTTACACATGCGTGTTTTGCTGATCGAAGATGATCTATCAACTGCAAAGAGCATCGAGCTCATGCTCGAAGGCCACGGCTTTAATGTTTACACCACCGACCTTGGCGAAGAAGGCCTCGATCTTGGTAAGCTTTATGACTACGACATCATCCTTCTCGACCTCAATCTGCCGGACATGCACGGCTATGACGTCTTGAAAAAACTGCGCCTTGCGAAGGTCGGCACACCCTGCCTTATCCTTTCTGGTGCCAATGAAATGGAATCGAAGGTGCGCGGGCTTGGTTTTGGCGCCGACGATTATGTGACGAAACCTTTCCACAAGGAAGAACTCGTCGCCCGTATTCAGGCCGTTGTCCGCCGTTCCAAAGGCCACAGCCAGTCGATCATCAAAACCGGCAAGCTTGGCGTCAATCTCGACACCAAGACCGTCGAAGTCGACGGCAGCCGCGTCCACCTGACCGGCAAGGAATATGCGATGCTGGAACTGCTCAGCCTGCGCAAGGGCACGACGCTCACCAAGGAAATGTTCCTCAACCACCTTTATGGCGGCATGGACGAGCCCGAACTCAAGATCATTGACGTTTTCATTTGCAAGCTGCGTAAAAAGCTATCGGCAGCCTGCGCCGGCGACAATTATATCGAAACCGTCTGGGGTCGTGGCTATGTGCTGCGCGACCCGGAAGGTGAAGAGCAGACGGCTGGCGAAGCCGCCGCCGCATAATCATATTGTCTGGGACAGTTTAAGGCGGTTCGGCTTCAAAATCCGGACCGCCTTTTTTCTGCTCCCCACGTAAAAAGGCCCGCAAACTTTGCGGGCCTTTCCATGTTTCGATAGAAACCTGTTGACTGAATATCAGGCCCAGTCGCTTTTGATGCGATTGAAAAACCCTATCGTGATAACCGCGATCGATCCGCCGACAGCAGCAGCACCAATGCCACTAAAGATCGTGCTCAAATAGCCACCGATTTCAGGTATGGCGTCAAGAACGCCGCTGAAGCCTGACAATACGAGTGCCGTCAGCATCAGGACCAGCGCCGCTTCACCAGCATAGCCGATTGCGCCAATGATCCCCAGAACAACAAGCAACGCAGCACCAAACGGCACATCGACAAATGCAGATGCTATGGCCACCAGCACCAATAACACCCGCGCAACTGCAGAGACCTTCTCCATGCGACTTCCTCCTCACTTGGTTTCAATTACGACAACTCTGGAGGCCCTCCCTCCGGCATGGGAACCTAAGCTGTAATTTCGGTAATGCAACAACTTGTCGCATTGACGGACCTGTTGGTCTTGTTTTTTCTCGATTTACTGCTCAGAATTTTCCGCCATTATGAACGTTCTTGTAGAAAGACGTGTTGCGCCCAGTGATATTTTGCGTATTATTACTCCGCAAATTTTAATTGCGATGGGATAGTCCGCCATGAACGCGCCCGGTCAATTGGCAAACAGCGTTGAACTTCATACCAATGACGGTTCAACGCCAGCGGAGCGCTATGCACGGCTACCGCTTCCGCGCTTCTCGGGTGTCGCACATATTCCCGGAGAAGATGAAGCATCAGGACTTGCATCTCTGCTCAAAACCGTTCGCTTCCTTCGTGACCCACTGACCATTGTAAAAGACCGCCTCGAAAAATACGGCCATGTCTACCGCCATCAGAATTTCGGCAATGGCTGGCAGGTCGCGCTGATCGGACCTGACGCAAACGAACTCGTCTTCATGAACAAGGACAAGACCTTCTCGTCCGAGCAAGGCTGGGGTCCTGTGCTCGACTATGTTTTCCCACGCGGATTGATGTTGATGGATTTTGAAGAGCATCGCGTTCACCGCAAAACCTTGTCGGTCGCCTTCAAGCCAGCGCCGATGCAGAATTATCTGGGTGCGTTGCAGGATGGGATCGCGCGTCGTGTTGCGCGCTGGCCAACAGATATGAAATTCTACCCGGCGATCAAACAGCTGACACTCGACCTCGCCGCAACTTCCTTTCTCGGCATCCCCTGGGGAGCCGAAGCCGACAAGATCAACAAGGCGTTTGTCGACATGGTCGCAGCCTCGGTCGGAATCATCCGCAGTCCACTGCCATTCACGCAAATGCGCCGTGGCGTGAAGGCGCGCGCTTTCATGTGCGGCTTTTTCGCTGCCGAAATCCCGAAGCGGCGCGGCGCGAACGGCGATGACATTTTCTCACAGATCTGCAACGCCGAACATGAAGACGAGGCCACGGGCAAGACGCGGCATCTCACCGACCAGGAAATCATCGACCATATGAACTTCCTGATGATGGCTGCCCATGACACGCTGACGTCATCGCTGACATCGACCGTCTATTTCCTTGGTCGCAACCCCGACTGGCAACACACTTTGCGTGACGAAGTCCGGGGCATACGCCAGAATTTCGGCGACACAATTCCCTATGAGGAGCTTGGACGCTTCGAAAAGACCGAATGGGCGTTCAAGGAAGCCATGCGTCTCTTGCCGCCTGTGCCTGCTATCCCGCGCCGCGCGATCAGGGATTTCACTTTTGGCAACCACACCATTCTCGCGGGCACCCATGTCGGCATCAATCCGATGATGACGCACCGTCTGCCCGAATATTGGTCCGACCCGGATTGCTTTGACCCCACCCGCTTTTCTCACGAAAACTCAAAGGGCAGACACAAATATGCCTGGGTGCCTTTTGGCGGCGGCGGTCATATGTGCCTTGGCCTGCACTTCGCCTATATGCAGGCCAAGGCGTTTTTCTTTGAACTGCTCGACAAGCGCGAGATCATCCTCGCGGACGATTATGCAGAAGACTTTCAGATGTTTCCCATGCCAAAGCCGCGTGATGGCCTGCCGCTAACACTGAATCGGCTTTAACATTTCGACGGCGGCGCATCGTCTTTATCCCCTATTGGCCCTGTTGCCACGGGCAATTCACAGGCACCTCGACAATGTCGATATGCTTATAAAATCTTTATGTGAATTACATCGGCACGCAAGATCGCACCCTCGAAGTACCGAGAATTATTACACTATTGGAGGATATGAGGCATTTGAAGTAGATTGAGGTCAAAATATTCATTGTTCGCGTATAGAGTGCACGTCGATTCGTATTCGGATAGTCAAGGACAAGCACCGGGACTTTCAACCGCTTGATCGGACCAATAAATAGCGGAAACCCAATAACAGGCTATGGCACCAACAGGCATCATTGCAAAAATTCTTTACCAGCCCGCGATCGTCAGGCTGTGGAGCGACCGGACGTTGCACCTGCTCGGCACCGATGTGGCCCCAACCATGACCTCGTCGCTTGATATTCGTATCAATGATCGCGCGCATCTCGAACGCTTCGAGCAGGTCAATAGCTGGCAACCGCGCAAGGCATTCCTTGCCGACTGCAACACATATGTCGAGAATGGCATATTAATCTTCACAATCGCCGATAAAACCGGACCGCTGCTCGGTTATGGCCTTGCCGATCCCAATAGCCGCGAGAGCTTTTATCCATACGTCCAGCAACGCATCGTTTGGCCAGAAATGACTGGCGTCATCTATGGCGGCTTCGTACATCCCTCGGCGCGCGGGCAACAAATGCACGCCGCCCTGCAAAACGCGCGTATTCATCACATGATCCGCAACCTTGGCATACGGCAGGTGGTCAGCGCAGTTGAAAGCGACAATCAGGCAGCGATACGAAGCGCCCGCAAGACCCCGCTACGCCCGATCGCCGACCTGCGAACACGACACCGGTTCGGGAAAGCCTACAAAACTGCTGTACAGCACGACGATACTATCGCTCTTAGCTTCGATGACGAGACAAAATGAAACCTGCAATCCTTGTTCCTGACGTACAAACGCGCGCGCAACTGGCAGCGCTGCGGTCGCTTGGACGGGCGGGATATGAAACCCATGCAGCAGCGTCGGACGAAGGCGCAATGGGCCTGCGGTCAAACTATGCGCGGCACACCGTGATCCACCCGGCCTATGGGGATGCGGCGTTCTGCGACTGGCTTACCACGTATATAAGCGCCCACAATATTCGCATGATCGTACCTTCAAGCGGTCTATTGAGTGCGGTGCGGGAACGGTTTGAAGATTTCCAGCATGTACTGCCGGTCGCAAAAGACAAGGCCATAGTTTACCGCGCCGGCCATAAGGTCTCCGTCTTTGAATGCTGGCAGGCGGCAGGACTTCTCAATCATCATCCCAGAACCATTGTTGCACGGATCGGGCAAGCGCCCGACCTTTCGGACTTTGCCTTGCCCATCTACGTCAAGGGTGGGCGTGACAGCGACATTGATGGCGAGGGTCTAAGCAGATGCTGCAGTATCGACGATGCCCTCCACGACATTTCCGCCATGCACGCAGAGGGGCATGATGACGTCCTTGTTCAAAGTGGCGTGACCGGTCGGCAAGTCGGCGTCAGCCTGCTGATGGGACCAGACGGTCCGCTTTCCGGCAACGTCGTCGTCGATTGCCATAAACACCCGCATAGTAATGGGACGATGTCTCTGCGCCGATCACAATGGCATCAGGACATTTATGACGACGCCGTTCGCCGACTGAAGGCGCTTCAATGGGTTGGCTGCGCAATGGTCGAATATCGCCGCGACGACGCCAGCGGGGCTTTTCACGTCATCGAGGTCAATGCGCGTTTCTGGCAATATCTGCACCTTGATATCCATGCAGGCGTTGATCTGCCGCGCCTTGCCGCCGAATGGTTTATTGAGGGCAAGGTGCCGCAAAAGATAAGGCCCAAGCAGAATATTATCGGCCGCGATACGTTCCCTGGCGAATTCGCATGGCTTGCAAACGCGCTCAGAAAACCAAAAGGCAAGGTCATGGCCGCATTCAGTTTCCTGCTGCGCTTTTTTGATCCACGCAGCCGGTCTGACCTTAATTTTCGCGGCGACAGAGCCATTTACTTCAGGGAATTCGCACGGTTTCTGGCAAGCGAAGCCCGGGGATTGCTGCGAAAGCTCAGCACATGAGCCTCTCGCAAATCCTGTGCGACGCACGCACTGCAAAAGCACAAACGGGACGATCTGTTCTGGCGCAACTCTTCGAGATCCCGCGTCTGCGCTACGGACCCTTTCGCCTGCGCGCAGAAGAATATTTCGATTACCGTCTTTTTGATCCGGCGATAACATGGATGGAAAAGCAAGCCTTTGTCGGCTCGTGGGTAAAAGACCGTATCTTTCGCATTCAAAACGCAGAAGCCGTCGCACTCGGCAGCGACAAGCTGCGCACGTACCGACACCTTGAATCCTGCGGCCTGCCCTACCCCAGGCTCATCGCCGTTACACAAGCCGGCGAGCCGTTTTCCGACATTGTTACGCTCAACACCGAAGCGGCGCTGACCAACTGGCTTCGCACCGCGCCCTACCCGTTTTTTTCAAAACCCGTGGTCAGCTATCGCGGTTATGGCAACCGACTCGTCGAACGCTATGACAGCGCAACCGAAATGCTCCACTTTCGTGACGGTTCAAGCGAGACCGTCACCGACTTTTCCGCGCGTCACGGCAGACCGGGTAGTCCACCAATGCTGTTTCAGCAGTTGATTCGACCGCACGCATCTTTGCGTGCCCTGATCGGCGATCGTGCGGCAACTGCGCGCATCATCGTGCTGACCGATGGAGCGGAACCCGAAATCTGGCGCGGTGGTTTTCGTATTCCATCTGGCAGCAGCATGGTCGATAATTTTCACGGCGGCAAAAGCGGTGCAATGCTCGCGCGGATCAACCTTGAGACCGGCGCATTCAAGGATGTCCTTTCGGGCATCGGCCTGAACTGGCAAACAATCGACTGTCATCCTGACACAAATGCGCCTTATGCTGGGTTTGTCCTGCCCGATTGGCCCGAAGCGCGTCGCCTCGTCATTGCAGGCTCCAAGGCAATGCCGGGACTTAAAATTCACGCATGGGACGTTGCGTTCACGGACAGCGGGCCGATGCTGATCGAAACCAACCCACGTTGTGACTTCGGCATTCCGCAGATCACAGAAGGCCAGGGCCTTGCCGTACCGCGCTTCCGCAATCTGTATACAGATGGTAATATATGACGCACCCGGCTTGACGCCGCTACCCGGCTCCGCTTGAAGGTTCGCGACACATTCAAGAACGCACGGGTAGGAATAGATGTTCAAGAAAATTTTGATCGCAAATCGGGGTGAGATTGCTTGCCGCGTTATCAAAACCGCGCGGGCAATGGGGATCAAGACGGTCGCAGTCTATTCGGACGCCGACGCAGCAGCGCTGCATGTCGAAATGGCGGACGAAGCTGTGCATATCGGTCCATCGCCAGCCGCCGAATCCTACCTGCTTGGTGAAAAAATCATCGAGGTTTGCAAGGCAACGGGTGCCGATGCCGTCCACCCCGGTTACGGATTTCTGTCTGAACGCGAATGGTTCGCCAAGGCGCTCGGCGAAGCCGGAATCGCCTTTATCGGTCCGCCGCCATCTGCCATCGCCGCGATGGGCGACAAGATTGAATCAAAAAAGCTCGCGCGGGAGGCTGGTGTATCGGTTGTCCCCGGCTTTGTCGGCGAAATCGAAGACACCAAGCATGCTGCAAAAATAGCAAACGAGATCGGCTATCCGGTGATGATGAAAGCATCAGCGGGCGGCGGCGGCAAAGGGATGCGGCTCGCCTACAGCGAAAAGGAAGTTCTGGAGAATTTTCAGTCGGTCAGGAACGAAGCCAAATCGAGCTTTGGCGACGAACGCGTTTTCATCGAAAAATTTGTCGTAGATCCACGTCACATAGAAATCCAGCTGCTCGGCGATGCGCATGGCAATTATGTCTATCTCGGCGAGCGTGAATGCTCGATCCAGCGCCGCCATCAGAAGGTCATCGAAGAGGCGCCCTCACCCTTCGTCACACCCGAAATGCGCAAGGCAATGGGTGAACAGTCGGTCGAACTTGCCCGCGCCGTCGGTTATACGTCCGCCGGTACAGTGGAATTCATCGCGGGTGCGGACCGCAGCTTCTATTTTCTTGAAATGAATACCCGGCTTCAGGTCGAACATCCGGTGACCGAATGCATCACCGGCCTTGATCTCGTTGAACAGATGATCCGCGTTGCGGCTGGCGAAAAACTCTCCTTCACGCAGGACGATGTAAAATTGACCGGCTGGGCGATGGAAAGTCGCATTTATGCCGAAGACCCCTATCGCGGGTTCCTGCCGTCAATCGGTCGCCTGACACGCTATCGCCCGCCCGAGGAAGATGGTGGCGTGCGCGTCGATACCGGCGTTGTCGAGGGCAGCGAAATCTCGATGTTCTATGATCCGATGATCGCAAAGCTTGTCACCCACGGACCGACGCGTCTCGCTGCTGCTGACCTGATGATCGAAGCGCTGGACCGGTATGAACTGGAAGGCATTGGCCACAATATCGACTTCGTATCGGCGGTCATGCAGCATCCGCGCTTTCGCGACGGCAACATCACGACCGGCTTTATTGCTGAAGAATACCCCGAAGGCTTTGAGGGTGCTCCTTTCACTGATGCCAAGCGCGACAGCATCATCGTCGCCGCCACCGTCATCAACGCGCTCAGCGTCCAGCGTGCGCAGTTCATCGAAGGCCAGTTGAACGGTCAGGGCGCACATTTCGGCGCCGACTGGATCGTCCAGATCGACGGCAATGCATTCTCCGTGCATGCCGAAGAACATGACGATCACTGGACCATCACACATAAAGTCGACGGCCAGACCCACGTTCACAATCTGCGTTCTGACTGGGGACCGGGTGACCGCACCTTCCTTGCTGACGTTGATGGCCGTCAGATCGCGGTCAAGGTCGAACGGCAAGCCCCCGGCTATCGCATGACATTGCAGGGTTCACAGCACAATGTTCGCGTCCTGACCCCGCGCACAGCGGCACTTTCGCAGCACATGATCGACAAGGTTCCGCCCGACCTGTCACGCTTCCTGCTTTGCCCGATGCCGGGATTGATGGTCTCGGTCAATGTCGAGGCAGGTGCGAAGGTCGAACCGGGACAGGTGCTCGCCGTCGTCGAGGCGATGAAAATGGAAAACATCCTGCGCGCCGAAAAAGCATCGACAGTGAAATCGGTCAACGTCAAGGCCGGTGACAGCCTCGCCGTCGATGACATCATTCTGGAATTTGAATAGCGGGAATTGGGAAAGGCCGGGCCGCCTGATTCAGGCGATAATGTCCGGCAGCAACTGATCCTGAAGCAAACCGATTTCATCTTTCAGTCTCAGCTTGCGCTTCTTCATGCGCGCAAGGCGGATCTGGTCGTGCGCGGCGACTTCCATCAAAGCGCCAATAGCTGCGTCTAGGTCGCGATGCTCCTCGAGGAGCGACTCAAGCCGCGCTCTCAGTTCCGCCTCATCCACAGCCAGACATGCTCCCAATCGACCAAAATCAAAGTGGACGACTAGCACAGCCGACCGCCCGTCGCGACGAGTCGTTTTCCGGTAAGACGGTGCGTGAGATCAACAACAAAATTCAACATGCCCAAAATTGCTGGGGTTTTTCCACCACCCGTCGCAAAGCCGCTGACAATTACATTTTGTTATGATTTAATCCGTCATCCTGAAATCCAATTCTTGAGGAGAACGGACTATGGTCAACGCACATCTCAATGCGCTTTCGGAAAAACATGCCAACCTCGAAAGCCGGATCGACAGCGAAGTGCACCGACCCATGCCCGACTTTGTCCGCCTCGCGCAGCTCAAAAAGGAAAAGCTGCGATTAAAAGAAGAACTTGACGGTCTGCGCCACTAAGGCGTTTCCCCACTGGCAGCCGGTGCGTCGTCGCCCGGCGGATTGAATCGGCCACCATCGACACCGGCGGCGATCATTGCGCGTGCGCCGCGCATCATGCGTTCAAGTCTTGGACGCCACGGTGCATCGGGCGGTGATCGCGCCTCGAGGACTTGCATGACCTTAAGCGCCTCGTCCGGCTCGCCTGCCTGTAACCACGCAAGCGCGAGGAAATAAAGCGGTGCCGGGTGATTGGGGTTCGCCTCTGATGCGCGGGAGAACGCCAGTTGCGCAGCTGGTGTCATTTGGCCGTTTGCATGCTGAAGCAGCACATTGCCATAGGTCACCCACAGGTCGGCATTATCGGGCATTGCGCGTGTCGCCATCCGCAGCCCCTCGATTGCTTCATCCGCCTTGCCCTGCCGCACCAGAAGGTCGCTGAAGCTCATCCAGAGCGCAGCATCGCCCATACGCGCAAGCAATTGCTCGCGCGCTTTGTCGAGTTCGGGTGCGATATTGGCTTCAACCGCCCGCGGCGGCGCGGGGCGGCTTGGCATCATCGGCTGACCGGCAACGAGATAGCCTGCAAGACCAAGCACGAGTCCACCAAGGATGATCGCCCGCACGTTCACGACCGCTGCCTTTTGAACATGCGCCATGCCAGAAATCCACCGATCAGCAGAAACAGCGCAGGCGCGGCCCACAGCAGCAGGTTTACGCCGGTTTTTGGCGGATTGAACGTCACCCACTCGCCATAACGGCTGATAAGATAGGCTTTGATCGCCTGCGGTTCCTCTCCGGCGGCAATCTGCTCACGCACCAATGCGCGCATATCGCCAGCCATTTCCGCATCGCTGTCGACGATCGACTGATGCTGACAGACGAGGCAGCGCAGCTCCTGCATCAGCGCCTGCGCAGTACGCTCCTGATCCGGATCGGGCAGCGGTTCATTTGCCAGCGGCGCAGCCGCGATCAGCAAAAAAGCAAAGATGCCGAACATCGCCCTCATCGCTTCACCTCTGCGATTGCGGCAAGCACGTCATCGACCTGATCTGCACGAATTTCACCAATATATTGTCGTCGGATCGTCCCTGTGCCGTCAATCAGAAAGGTCTCGGGCACGCCTGACGACCCAAAGGCGATCTGCGTTCGCCCGTCATGATCCATTCCGACACGACGGTAAGGGTCGCCATGCTTGGTCAAAAAGCGCTGCACGTCTTCCGGCGCATCGCGAATGGCAATGGCATGGATGACAACACCCGCATCGGCCAGCTTGCCAAGCGTCGGCGCCTCGGCAATGCACGGCAGGCACCAACTGGCGAAAATATTGACCAACGTCACCGTGCCTTGCGCCAGATCCTCGTTGCTAAGACCGGGATGCGCGTCATCAAGCCCGGCCAGTTCGAACGTGGGAATTTTTTGTCCAACCATTTGCGATTCGATTGTCCTGTCGGTCGGCTTTCCAAGACCAAATAAAGCGAGCGCAACGAAGCCGATGAACATCAGCAAGGGCACAAAAATCGCAAGTCGCTTCATCATGGCAAAGCCCTGCCCGTCCGCCTGCGCCCGCCCATCATCGCGACCAGTCCGCCAATCGCCGCCATCAGGCCACCATACCAGATCCATGCGACAAATGGTTGCCAGTGCAAACGCACCTGCCAGCGTCCACCGCCATCCCCCTGCCCGATGACCGCATAAAGATTGCCATCCGCAGCCACCAGAATATCGGTCTCCGTGGTTTCATTCATCGGATTGGTAAAGTTGCGCCGCTCGGGCAAAAGCATCGTCACGGCATCGGATCGCTTTACGGCAATCGTCGCGCGAACTGCGGTAAAGTTGGGACCTCCAGCCGGTTCGATATGCGTCAAAACTGCCTCATAAGGCCCGATCGAGGTGCTTTCGCCGGGGCGCAGATTGGCAAGCTTTTCGACCGACATCGCGCCGCTGACCGAAACCCCCACGGTCAACACGGCAACACCCATATGTGCAATCGCCGTGCCCCAGACGCTCGCCGGAACACGGCGTAATTTCCGTCCGCGCAAAATCATCAGACTGGCAATCGCCAACCACCCGGCAAACGCCAGACCCACAAGCGCAAGAACGGATCGCGGCCCAATCGCTGCGCCAATACCCGCCAGCACCAATCCGCCGGCAATTGCTGGCACCAGCCGTCGCCCGAGCGTCGGCAAATCCATCGCGCGCCAACGCATCAATGGCCCTGCCGCCATCACCAGCAGCAATAAAAACAGCAATGGCAGCAGCGCGCTTTCATAATAAGGCGCACCCACAGATACCTGTTCGCCCGTCACGCCTTCGAGCATGAGCGGATAAAGCGTACCCAGAAATACGACGCCCAGCACTGCTGACAGAATCAAATTATTCGCCACCAGCCCGCCTTCGCGACTGATCGGCGTAAACGGCGCACCGGCAGTGACCGACCCGGCACGCCACGCATAAAGGCAAAGCGCGCCGCCAACATAAAGCGCCAACAGGATCAGCAGGAATACACCGCGCTCTGGATCAACGGCAAAGGCATGGACCGAGGTCAGCAGCCCCGAGCGGACGATAAATGTTCCGATCATGCTCAACGAAAATGCAATGACGGCAAGCAACACCGTCCAGTTCCGCAGCGCATTGCGCGCCGCCAGAACGCCGACCGAATGGAACAGCGCCGTCGCTGCTAGCCAGGGCATAAGTGAAGCATTTTCAACCGGGTCCCAGAACCACCAGCCGCCCCAGCCCAATTCATAATAGGCCCAGAAACTGCCAAGCGTGATGCCTGCGGTCAGAAAACTCCACGCGCCCAGCACCCAGGGCTTGACCGCACGCGCCCACGCCGGGCCGACCCTGTTTTCGATCATTGCCGCCACCGCAAATGCAAACGTGACCGACAGCCCGACATAGCCGAGGTAGAGCAGCGGCGGATGGAAGGCGAGTCCGGGGTCTTGCAACAACGGATTGAGTCCCGATCCTTCGACGGGTGCCGGCGCAATCCGTTCAAACGGGTTCGAAGAGAGCAAAAGGAACGCGTAAAACCCGATACCAAGCACCGCCTGCACCGACAGCAATATGGTGCGGAACCGCTCTCCCATTGCGCGCGCGCGCAAGGCCGCGACCGCGCCAAACAGCGCGAGGATAAGCACCCAGAGCAGCATCGACCCTTCATGGTTCGCCCAGACGCCGGTCACTTTGTAAATCATCGGTTTTGCCGTGTGGCTGTTCGCCGCGACCAGCCCGACCGAAAAATCCGAAACCACAAACGCCCACATCAACGCCAGAAAGGCGATCAGACACAAAATTGCCTGCCCGAGTGCTGCGGGGACCGAAAGACCCGTCACCCGCAAGACCGGTGCCAATGCTTGTACGAGCGCAAGGCCAGCCGCCAGCCACAGGGCCGCATGACCGATTTCGGGAATCACCGGCCAGCCACTCCAGCCGCAAGAGCGCGCGTCATTCGGCCCGCGCCTTTGCCGCGGCCTCGGACCTTGCAATCGCCTTTGCGACCTCGGGCGGCATATAATTTTCATCGTGCTTGGCGAGCAGCGTGTCAGCGATAAATGTTCCGTTGCCTTCGAACCGGCCGTCGGCGATCATGCCCTGACCTTCACGAAACAGGTCGGGAACAAGGCCGGTATAGCGCACCGGCACGGTCGCAAGATTGTCAGTCACGCGAAAATGGATCGTCAGCCCGTCGTTTGACCGCTTGAGCGAGCCTTCCTCGACAAGTCCGCCCAGACGGATTGCCCGGCCCGGCTCGATGCCCTTTGCCTCAACATCGGCAGGCGCCATGAAATAGGCGGCCTTGTCCTGAAGTGCGGGTATGGCAAGCGCCGCCGCCAAAAGCAGCGCGCCGACCGCGGCACCGGCAAGCGCCAGACGTTGATGTTTGGGCTTCATTGCCGCCTCCCGCGCAAAGCGTCCGCAGCCTTTTCAGCGCGACGCATAGCGACCCAGCTTTGCAGGATCACACCGCCAAGGCCGACAAATGCAATGCCATAGGCGGCAATGACAAAGGGGAGCGCGTTCACGCCGTCTCTCCGGCCAACCGCGCCGCGCGCGCCGCAACCCGCTGACCGGCGATCGCCGTCCGCATCCGCATCAGGACCGCCGATGCAAACAACAGCGCAAGTCCGAGCGCGCTTGTCAGAAGCGGCCATAACATCGAGGCGTCAATGCTCGACCCAGACAATGTGATCGACGCGCTTTGGTGCAGCGTATTCCACCATTCAACCGAGAATTTGATGATCGGCAGATTGATAAGACCGACAATGGCGAGCACCGCCGCCGTCCGCGCCCCGCGACTGCGGTCGTCAAAGCTGCTGACAAGCGCAATCACGCCAAGATACAGGAAAAACAGCACCAGCATCGACGTCAGACGGCCATCCCACACCCACCATGTGCCCCATGTCGGCCGTCCCCAGATCGATCCGGTGACAAGGCAAACCCCGGCATAGACGGCACCCACAGGCGCCAACGCGCCCAGTGCGACTTCGGCAAGCGGATGCTTCCAGACGAGAATCATGATCCCGGTGATGCCAAGCCCAAGATAGCCACCAAGTGACAGCCATGCGGTCGGCACATGAATGTACATGATCCGTACGCTCTCGCCCTGCAAATAGTCAGCAGGCGCGCCAAATACGCCCCACCACAACCCGGCTGCGGTCACCACAAGGCCCAGCCACAACGTCACGGCGGTCAGCGGCCGCGCTAGTTTGAGGAATCGGGCTGGATTGGCAAAACCGTGCATATCAACCGACTCATAACATCATCGGCGGATTTGACGAGGGTCTAGCGTGTCACACCCCCGGACCCGGATTCGTCACTACTCGACGCTTCGATTTTGCGCTGTTTTTGCAGCCGCATTGCAATCGCCGACATGGCAAGCGCCCAGATGCCGCCTGCAACCCATCCCCCAAGCACATCGCTTGGCCAATGAACACCAAGATAGATGCGCGAAAATCCGATCGTCAGCGGCAAGGCGATGGCGACAAAAAGCACATAGGCGCGCACGCGTCGATGCGGTTCGACGCGCGCCAATAACGCACCGAGTGTCAGATAAACGATGGCCGAATTCATGGCATGGCCGCTCGGAAAACTGCTGCTGCCAACATCAACAAGATGCGGGACAATATCGGGGCGCGGGCGATCGAAAAACAGTTTCAGCAGTCGCGCCGCCAGCGAGCCGGCAACAACCGCAAACACCAGAAACACTGCCGTATGACTTTTGCGTGCGGCCAGCAAATAGCCGGTGACGATTGCCGTCACACCGGCCAGTCCCGTCATACCGCCAAATGTTGTGATATCCCGCATCGCCTGAAGCAACCAGTGCGGCCCAATCGGCGCAGATGGATCAAGCGGCTGGCGCAGCCCTGCGACGATCATCCGATCGAACGCCATCGTATCGCCTTCAATGACTTCTGAAGCCAGTTTCCCAAACACAAGCAGCCCGGACGTGAGCACAAGAAAGACCAACAATATCCGAAAATCGACGCGTCCATCCTTTCGCCAGAATTTCAGCCTGTCCATCACGCTCACTTTCTTTAAACTGCTTTTCTTCGATAAACTTCAGGTGCGCATCGCGTAAATACAAATGGCAAAACTCTCATCCCCCGCCGCCTTGCGCAATGCCGACCCCATCGCCGATATTCTTGCCAAAGAACTGCCCTCCTCCGGCCTGGTCCTCATGATTGCAGAAGGCTCCGGCATTCATGCGGTTCACTTCGCATCGCGCTTCGAAGGGCTCGACTGGTTACCGACCGACCCCGATGCCGATGCGCGGGCGTCGATTGCCGCGCGGGTAGCCGAATCCGGGCTCGTTAATTTGCAAGCACCACGCGCGCTCAATACGGAAATCGAATGGCCGGTAGACCACGCCGACGCAATCACCTGCATCAACATGGTCCATATCAGTCCCTGGTCAGCGACAGAGGGCCTGTTTGCAGGCGCCGCGCGTATCCTGCCTTCGGGTGGTCTGCTTTATCTTTATGGCCCTTATCGTCGCGAGGGCGTCAAAACCACACCATCGAATGAAGATTTCGACGCCAGCCTTCGCATGCGCAACCCGGCTTGGGGCCTGCGTTACGTCGAAAATGTCAGCGCTCTTGCGCGCGAAAGCGGCTTTTCACTGTGCCATTTGCATGAAATGCCTGCAAACAACCTCTCACTCATTTATCGCCTGTCCTGAGCAGGGTACGCCGGATTTCATATTTTGCTTCGCATTCGAATCAATTAACACTACGAGATCGTCAAACCTGTGTGTTTGCATACCAGTATCGAAGTGATGACGATTGACGAACGGGTTCCGACCTGTTCCAATCGCATGGAGTTCGCGTACAGCATCACTCACCCAATATGGAGATGACCGGCGAGAGCCGATATTTGCGCTGCGATGGACATTATTTCACATTTTGGTTTGAATATCAGTCCGTTTCAGCGGCAGGGCGATGCCGATAATTTTACCTACGAAGCCATGGCCTTTGCCCAGCAGCAAGTCGTCGACGCCATCATTCACTGGCGGTCGCCGATCCAGTTGGTCGGACCGCCGGGGATCGGCAAATCCGTACTTCTCGACAGCCTGCGCCTTAATTTGAAAGCGCGCGGTAAATCGGCTGCGATTTTCGCCAGCCCGGCACTCGCCGCAACGTCTGATTTTGCCGGAATCGATGTCGCGCTTGTCGATGAAACGGCCCAGACCGAGGCCGCCAAGCTACGGGCGTTGATCGAACGCGCCGAAGACTTTGGCACTATATTGCTACTGACCAGCCTTGAACCAATTGAGCATATTAATTCGTCATTGATCGCGCAACTGGGCGTCATGACCGCGCGAGAATCGCGCGATTTTCTTATTGATCGCTCGACAAAGGCTGGTCGGCCCGATCTGTTCCATCCTGCTGCACTCGACGAAATCACGGTCGCATCTCATGGCGTCCCACGTGTTCTCAAAATGCTCGGCAATGCTGCTTTGCTCAACGCCATGTTCAGCGACACGCAGCACGTCGAACAGAAGCACGCCCATCAGGCGCTTATCGACAAAGCGCCGTTACCTGGACCACCGCTTTTAATCAGCACGTACGTCACGTCTGTGCGCAAACGTCCGCCGGTCGAATCTGAAATCGTTCTTGCTGCTCCCAAAGCACCTGTTGCCGCGAAGGCAGACGCTGACGTCCCGGCGATCCCGCCAGCCGTCTACCAGACCGGGGGAGAGCGTTTAATGTCCCGGCTTGCCGACGCACGCGGCACGATCGCCGGGGCGGGCGCGCTGCTGCTGCTCATCGCAGGAGCGGCTCTTTATGGCTATGATCAACTCGACCTTCAGACGATCATAAGCAGCATATCAAACACGCGATCAACATCGCAGGGCACGTCTTCTCTTATACTCACACCAAACCCTGAACCGACGGCGCCTCGGATAGATTCGCTTCTTGCCGAATTGCCGCTTTCTGACGCTGTCCTGGATTCCGAGACGGAAGCGCCTGAACCCGCGGCCACGCAAAGTCAGGACGTCGCCATGTCGAAACAGACTGTTGATGCACCGTCACTTCCTGGTCCCGGCACGCCCGGCTACACTGAACCGACACCACCATTGCCCAGCGTCAGGGCCGCAATAGAGGCCGGAATCGCCAATCCAAAAACACTGACGCCAGAGCAACGCGCAACCATGCAGGCGTACATCATGGAAGGCTCCGAACAGTCGCAGAACGGCTTGTCGTTCGCCGCAGAATGAATCTCCGACGCGGCATCAGAAGAATTTGTCCATATCCAAGTAAATAGCGCTTGTATTTTTCTGCAAATGCGTAAAATCAACGCCGCCTTGGCAGGTGCCACAGGTGCGATGGCGACCCCGCCCTTTTGGTCGCCGGAACCCCATCGTCATGCTGCTCGTGAGTACGTATGTCGCCCCCAGCGCCATTGAAGGCGTTGGCGTTTTTGCTGCCGAAGATATTCCCGCAGGGACGCTGATCTGGCGACTTGAGCCAGACTTCGACCGGCTTATCAAAAAATCCGAATTATTGACTATGGCCCCGCTGATGCAGGCATTTGTCGATCGCTATGCCTATCCGCTGTTCGCTGACCCAGAGACGTTGATCGTCGAGCTCGATAATGGCCGCTTCATGAATCACGATACAATCGCGCCCAATACGTGCTTTAGCGATCCCCAGGCAGGCTATGCGTTACGTGACATTGCGGCAGGAGAAGAACTGACCTGCAACTATGCCGAATTCGATCCAGGTTTTGAAATCATACCCGGACGGCAGTTTCTGGCGAACGGAACGACTGTCGAAACCCACGGAATATCTGCCTGATCGGTATTTTAAATGTTTGATTTCAGTACTTTTACAGCCGCCGACCTGCTACCCTTCATCGCTGTCGGGTTCGCCGCTCAACTTGTCGACGGCGCGCTCGGTATGGCGTTTGGGGTCATATCCAACACGCTCCTGATCAGCCTTGGCGTACCGCCAGCAGCCGCGTCCGCGGGCGTCCATACCGTTGAAAGCTTCACAACCGCTGTTTCAGGGATCAGCCATGCCTTGCACCGCAATGTCGATTGGCGCCTGTTTGCCAGGCTGGTCATTCCCGGCGTTATTGGCGGTGCGCTCGGTGCCTATATCCTGACACAGATCAACGCCGCCACGGCAAAGCCCTTCGTGCTCGCCTATCTCTGCACAATCGGCCTTTATTTGCTGTGGCGGGGGATCAAATATCCGCCCGTGGATAAAAGGCCAAAAATCATCGAACCGCTCGGCTTTGTCGGCGGCTTCATGGACGCAGCAGGCGGCGGTGGCTGGGGGCCCATAGTGACCAGCAACCTGCTTATTCAGGGTGCAAATCCGCGCAAGGTCATTGGTACTGTCAGCGTCAGTGAATTTTTCCTCACCGTGACCATCTCGGCAACAT
>JBFKAE010000060.1:0-16983 GCA_041621755.1 Sphingomonadaceae bacterium
GCTGGGCCTGCAAAAAACATTTGTCTGCCTCTCAATGATGTGGCTGGGGCTTGCCACTTCCCAGGCAGTGAGCCAGGCACAGTCCTCCCAGCCATCTTCTCTGGCGAGCTTGAGCCAGAACCTGAAAGACGTCGCGGATCGGGTCAAGCACCGAGAGACCGCCAATACCGGAATCGAAAATCAGGATCGGATCGACTGTATTGCTCATGCGCGACAATCGATAGAAGGTGATGCTGGCATTGGCAATTGCCCCGGCATCATGCCGCCGCAAGCTGCGCTGCCCGCCCTCGCCAGTTATCCGAAAGGGATTCAAGCTTCGAAAGCGCCCTTACGGTGTCGGCATCAGCCTTGGCACCGCCCGCGATCAGGAGCGAAAACACCCGCGCCACCGTCCAGTCCAAGTTCGGACGGTCAAGCAGGCGCAGCCCGTCGCCTGCACTGATGGTGCCAGGTTCCAGCACGCGGAAATACCAGCCGCAATACCCCGTTTCGACAATGTTCGCCGGGAGCGATTTGACACCGAATTTGTGCGCGAGTTTCCAGCATGGCTGGCGCCCCTGGCTGATTTCAAGCAATGCCGTCCCGGCGCGATAGCGATCCCCAATACAGGCCTCGGTTTCCAGCAGGCCGGTTGCCGAGAGGTTCTCGCCAAAGGCACCCGGCGCGGAAAGCAGGTCGTGTGGCCCAATGGATTGGTTCCAAAAACCATAATGGTCGTGCGGATAATAGTGCACGGCCATATCCGGGCCACCGTGATTGAGGCGGTCAGCCTGTTCATCACCGCGAAGGCCGGTTACGTCAACTTCGACAGGTCCGGATACCGCCGCCTTGTGGATGGCGCTTGCCCCCCTCGCCGAGAAGGCCTGAATCTTTCCGGTCAAGACGGCGTCGATCAGAATTTCCGTCAATGTCGATGCCTTTCCTGCTACGCCTGTGCATATAGAAGCTTCAAATCCTATGCGACTTCGCTCATAGACAATCGCATGACGCAAGCAACTTTCCCATCGACCCGGATGCGCCGCACAAGAAGCGCCGCGTGGTCGCGCGATCTTCATGCCGAGATACGCCTGTCGCCAGCAGACCTCATCTGGCCGGTCTTTATAACAAGCGGATCGAATGTACGCGAACCTGTTGCATCGATGCCCGGCGTTGATCGGCTGTCGGTGGATTTGCTTGGCAAAGCCGCAAAAGAGGCGCGGAGCCTTGGTATCCCCTGCCTTGCGCTTTTCCCGAACACACCGTCTGACAAGCGTAGCGCGGACGGACGTGAGGCGCTGAATCCTGAAAATTTGATGTGTCGGGGCACCAAGGCGATCAAGGATGCGGTTCCCGATATCGGCGTTTTGACAGATGTCGCGCTCGACCCCTATACCGATCACGGTCACGATGGATTATTGTCCGACGATGGCCGGATACTCAATGATGAGACGCTTGAAATGCTGCAGGGACAGGCGCTTGTCCTTGCGCGTGCGGGCGCTGATATCATTGCACCGTCCGACATGATGGATGGCCGCGTCGGAGCGATCCGCAAGGTGCTTGAAGCGGGCGATTTCCATGACGTCCAGATCATGAGCTATGCGGCGAAATATGCGTCCGCCTTTTACGGACCGTTCCGCGACGCCGTCGGGTCGGGCGGTTATCTGAAGGGCGACAAGAAAACCTATCAGATGGATGCGGCAAACGGCGCCGAAGCCTTGCGCGAAGTTGGTCTCGACATTGCGGAGGGCGCTGACAGCGTCATGGTAAAGCCGGGCATGGCCTATCTCGACGTCATCGCCCGGGTTCGCGACACGTTCAACATTCCGGTCTTCGCCTATCAGGTGTCGGGCGAATACGCGATGCTGGAGATGGCTGCGGCAAGTGGCATGTCCGACCGTGACGGCATGATCATCGAAGTCCTGACCGCATTCAAGCGCGCAGGCTGTTCAGGTGTGCTGACCTATTACGCGCCAACCGCCGCTAAACTGCTCGGCTAGCCCGCCGAACCCAAGTTCACGGCTTTACCGATAGCCACGGACCTCCATCATCCCGAGCGAAGTCGAGGGACGCACGGTGTCTCCACAGTTTTGCGGTCCCTCGACTTCGCTCGGGATGATGGGGGCATGAATTAACCCCTGAACCGGCGCAACAGTGAGGACGTGTCTTGTCGTCCGCCACCCATTGCCTGCACATCGCTGTAAAACTGATCGACAAGTGCTGTGAGCGGCAGCGGGACGTTCTTGTCGCTGGCTTCCGACAGGACAAGGCCAAGATCCTTGCGCATCCAGTCGACGGCAAAGCCGAAATCATATTCGCCGCGAATCATCGTGGTCGCGCGGTTGTCCATTTGCCAGCTTTGCGCCGCGCCCTTTGATATGACATCGATCACCGCATCGGCGTCGAGACCAGCTTCAATCGCAAAATTCACGCCTTCGGCAAGGCCCTGAAGCACACCGGCGATACAGATCTGGTTGACCATCTTTGTCAGCTGGCCGCTGCCTGGTGGGCCCATATGACCAATACGCTGCGCATAGGCTTTCATGATGGCTTCGCCGCGGACAAAGGCGTCTCGTTCGCCGCCGACCATGATGGTCAACTTGCCGTTTTCAGCGCCCGCTTGCCCGCCCGAAACCGGTGCGTCGAGACAGGCTATGCTTTTTTCAGCGCCAATTTGCGCCAGTTCGCGCGCAATTGCCGCAGAAACCGTGGTGTGGTCGATAAAAAGACTGCCCGCAGCCATCGCACCAAATGCACCATCCTTACCAAGTGTCACAGCGCGAAGGTCAGCGTCCTCTCCGACGCACGCCAGCACAATTTCTGCGCCATGCGCTGCTTCTGCGGGTGTTGCGGCTGATTTTCCGCCATTTTCGGCAACCCAATCATCTGCTTTCGTGCGCGTACGGTTATAGACAGTTACATCGTGCCCGGCAGCAAGCAGGTGCCGTGCCATCGGTCCACCCATCACCCCCAAACCCAAAAACGCCACACCTGCCATCTTCATTTGTCCCCTTCACCGTACCCTCTGATCAGTAGCATGGTTTGCGTGCGCCTCCAGATCGGGTAAGGCGCTCCAAACCAGAATGAACAGGGTTTGATAATGAGCAATACAAAAGACAATGCAAATTTGCCGGTCAGCTTCGCGGACATCGAAGCCGCGCATCAGGCGATTGCACCGCACATTATTCGTACGCCCTGTTTAAAATCGCAGACGCTGTCGTCGATCGTCGGCGCCGATGTCTACCTGAAGTTTGAAAACCTTCAGTTCACCGCCGCCTACAAGGAACGTGGTGCGCTTAACAAACTCATGTCGTTAAGCGATGAGCAGCGCGCGAAAGGCGTGATCGCGGCGTCTGCCGGCAATCACAGCCAGGGGCTGTCCTATCACGGCAAGCGGCTCGGCGTGCCGACAACGATCGTCATGCCAAGCCACACGCCGATCGTGAAGGTCAAACAGACCGAAGGCCACGGCGCGACTGTCGTGCTTTACGGTGAAACATTCGAAGATGCCTATAATCGCGCGCGCGAACTTGAAGCCGAACGCGGCCTTACCTTCGTGCACCCGTTCGATGATCCAAAGGTCATTGCAGGGCAAGGCACGGTTGCGGTCGAAATGCTGCAGGATGCGCCCCAAATCGACACGCTCGTCGTGCCGATCGGCGGCGGCGGGCTGATTTCTGGTATGGCGATTGCCGCGCACCACATCAAGCCGGATATCAAAATCGTCGGCGTACAGGCTGCGCTCTACCCATCAATGGCGGCCAAGATAAATGGCGCGGATGCGGTTTGCGGCGGCGATAGTCTCGCCGAAGGCATTTCGGTCAAGGACCCCGGCGAAATCACTGCCGAAATCGTCCGCCAGCTTGTCGATGACATCGTGCTTGTTGATGAATCAAAGCTGGAAACCGCGGTCGCCATGCTGCTCAATATCGAAAAAACCGTCGTCGAAGGGGCCGGTGCAGCGGGTCTTGCCGCGCTGCTCTCCTACCCCGAAAAATTCAAGGGACGGTCTGTTGGTCTGCCGCTCTGCGGCGGCAATATCGATACGCGTCTGCTGGCCAACGTCCTGCTACGCGATCTGGCGCGGTCAGGACGGCTTGGCCGTCTGAAAATCCATCTGAAGGATCGTCACGGGCAGTTGTTCGGCGTCGCCAAGATTTTTGACGAGCATCAGGTCAACATATTGGAAGTCTATCACCACAGGATCTTTACCGACCTGTCGGCCAAGGGTCTGATCACCGAAATCGAATGCGAGGCCCGCGACCGCGATCATCTCGACCGGCTTATCGCCGCGCTTCGTGCTGCGAAATACGAAGTCACGCAGGTCGAACTTGGTTAAGGTTTGTTGCCTATAAAGGGTCTCTATACCGCTTCAAAAGGACCTTTGGGATCGATGATCAGGCGATTTATGCACAGCGTTGATGGCATGCGGCGGGGCCTGCACTTCTCGAATCGTTACGCATCAAGCATAATCGTCGCACTGTGACCGATCAGACCTTTCGCTTTCCGCGCTTCTTTGTGACAGCGCCTTCCCCATGCCCCTATTTGCCGGGCAAGATGGAACGCAAGGTTTTTACCGAATTGCGCGGCGAAGACGCCGTAGAGCTGAACGAGGCCCTGTCGCGCATCGGTTTTCGGCGCAGCCAGAATGTTGTCTACCGGCCAAGCTGCGAGGGCTGTAAAGCCTGTGTTTCGGTACGTGTTATGGCAAAATCCTTTACCCCGTCTTCAACGCAGCGCCGAATTCATCGCCGCAACAGCGACATTAACGTAAGTGTTTGCGAGCCTTGGACGACGCCTGAACAATATGATCTGCTGCGCCGTTATCTAGACCGTCGTCACCCTGAAGGCGGCATGACCAAGATGGACGCGTTCGATTATGCCGAAATGGTCGAACAGACGCCTGTCCATACGCTGATCGTCGAATATCGCGAGCTGCCCCACGAAGATGGACGCCCCGGTCGCCTGATCGGTTGCTGTCTGACCGATCGCCAGGCCGACGGGCTGTCGATGGTCTATAGTTTCTATGACCCGGATCATCCGGCGCGATCGGGACTTGGCACCTTCATCATCCTTGACCATATCGAACGCGCCGCAGCCGCCGGGCTTGACTATGTCTATCTTGGATATTGGATCGAAGGCTGCGATCGCATGAATTACAAATCGCGCTTTCGTCCCATCGAACGCCTGACCGCACATGGCTGGAAGTCCATCGACGCGGTCCCGGTGACGCTGGATTGATTTCAGCAAAATGCACCTGCTTTGCGGCAGGCCGATGGTGACGGAAAAACCGACAAAGTCCTGACAAGCCAGTCGCTTCCTCTCCCTTCCCTCCAGCTTGCTGACTGCACCCGTCCTGCGCCTCTCACGCCGCCCGCGCATACACAAATGCCATTGCCTGCAAGACGTTACTGCCCCATACATGTTGACGGTGCCGCCACGCACGGCGCTGGGGATTAGTAGCCCCGAAGTAACCGGTTGATGCTGACCGCAACAGCGTCACACTCCTGTCCTTATGGTCGGGGAGCCTGTGGCGTATGTCCAGGGCTCTCGGGTCTAAAGGCCGCAGGGCCGAGTTACTTCGGTTTACTAACTCCCCGATCACCAGGGATCAGGCGTGAAGTCGAAAGCGGGGGCGCACCGCATCCGGCTTCACCGGGGAGACGTCGAACATGACATTGGGCACGCATCACCACGTCACTGGCACTTTGCGCCGGACACGGTTCAACTATCTCTATATTCTCGAGATGAAAGGCGGCCACCGCTGGCGGCTCGACATCTTGCAGGACGTCACCGACCTTGTCGGCAAACGGGTCGAGGTCGAAGGGCAGCAATCGGATTACGACATGCTCGATGTTCACAAAATCTGGCAACAGGGCGATCCTCGGCCCTTGTCGCCGTGGGAGCAGTTGGAGACCGCGATCAGAACGCTGCGGCGGCGCGAGGGGCTGTGAAGGATCACCCGACGCCCGGCCTTTCAGCCTTCGCCGCCCGCTTCAAGAAGCGCCGCTGCAAGAAGCCGGAACTCCTCTTCACGCGGGCTTGATTTGCGCCAGACGAGCGCGATATCGCGATAAGGCGCAGTGCCGTCTATTGGTCGGGTTTTAACGCTGGTGTCTTTCAGAATGCCGGCATCGAGCGCCATTTTGGGAACAAGCGTTGTGCCAAGACGATTGTCGACCATCTGCACAAGCGTATGCAGCGAAGTGCCGACGACCGATGTATCGGCGCGATATTCGGGACGTCCGCACGCGGCAAGCGCGTGATTTTTCAGACAGTGCCCATCTTCAAGTAGCAAAAGCCGTTCGGCATCAATGTCTTCAGGCAGAATCAATTTCCCCGGCTTCACCATCTCATTTTGATGCGCGGCGAAATAGAAGCGGTCCCTGAACAGCGGGATGCTGGTGACGTCTCCGCATGGAAAGGGCAATGCCAGCAGGATACAATCGATCTGACCGCGCGCCAGTGCCTCGCACGCCGCGCCGCTGATCTCCTCTCGGAGATATAATTTCAGGTCCGGATAATTTTCACGAAGCTGAGGCAGCACGCGTGGCAAAAAAAACGGCGCAATCGTCGGGATGACTCCGAGCCGGATTTCTCCGGACAGCGGTCGCGCCTCGGCATGCGCCATTGCCGCAAGGTCATCGGCCTCGCGCAGCACCGAAATCGCCTTGCGGGCAATTTTTTCACCAAGTGGTGTAAACCGAACGACGCGCCGCGTACGCTCGACAAGCGCCGCATCAAGCAGCGATTCCAGCTCCCGTATCCCTGATGACAAAGTCGATTGCGTGACAAAGCAAGACTCCGCTGCGCGCCCGAAATGCTCATGTTCGTGCAGTGCGGCGAGATATTGCAACTGCTTCAAGGTTGGCAGAAAACTCATTGGCAAATTCGATCAATAATGGAAATTACATTCAGAAGATAATAATTATTGCTGACAGTTTCAATGTTTCATGCCCCGGGGGCATAGACCAATAATCAGGAAATTTGGGTCAAGGGCTGGCGTTCCACAATCGCATCACCTATTTTACGGGTCACGGCGTACAAGGAGATACCTATGCTGGATCGCTTCATTGGCTACCTTGAATCGATAAAATCCCGCGACCCTGCCCCGCGTAGTCGTTGGGAGGTTCTGCTTTATCCCGGCGTCCATGCGCTTGGCTTCCACCGCATCGCCCACTGGTTATTCCGTGGGGAGCTATTTTTCATGGCCCGACTGGTCAACCATGTTTCGCGCATATTGACCGGCATTGACATTCACCCCGGCGCCAAAATCGGCAAACGCTTTTTCATCGACCACGGCTTCGTCGTCATTGGTGAAACCGCCGAGATCTGCGACGATGTCACCATTTATCAATGTGTCACGCTTGGCGGAACGAACCCCACGAACGGCGTAAGCGGCAAGCGGCATCCGACGCTCGAGGACGGCGTTATTGTCGGGTCCGGCGCACAAATTCTCGGCCCCATCACAGTCGGCCCGCAGGCGCGCATCGGCGCCAATGCTGTCGTGACCCACGATGTTCCCGCTGGCGCTACGATGGTTGGCCCGAAGGCCCGTTCGACGCTTGTCGAGGTCAAGCCGCAAACGCAGGAATTCGTGCCCTATGGCACACCGTGCAGTGAAAAATTTGATCCGCAGACGCAGCAATTGGAAATCCTGCGCTGCGAGGTGGAAACGCTGCAAAAGCGGCTGGCGAGCCTGACCAACGAGGATATCAAACCCCGCAAGCAGGCATCGCGCAAGGCATGAGCTTTCGCGCATGAGCAATGTCACACCGCTTTTCACCGGGAAGCGCGGTGCGCAGCAAGTGTGTTTCGAGCGCGTCGAAATCAATCAGATCATGAACCTTTATGGCCGCATGGTCGCCGAGGGGTTATGGCGCGACTACGCAATCACCATGGGCAAGGATGAGGCCATATTCTCGGCCTTTCGCCGCGCATCGGAACGCCCCGAAGTACGCGTCGTCAAACGTCCCGACCTGCGCGCGAAACAAGGGCAGTATATGCTGCTTGGTGAAGGCGATGTCGTACTGCGACGCGGCCACGACCTTGGTCCACTATTGGCGCCGCTGGAACGCAAGCTTCTGAAGCTGGTCGAAGCCTAGCCGGCCGCTTCGGCTTTGCCATCGGCGTCGAGCGAATAGCCCGCCGAGCGGACTGTGCGGATCACATCGGCCATGCCGTCAAGATTGATCGCCTTTCTCAGCCGCCGGATATGCACGTCGACCGTGCGCTGCTCGACATAGACATCGCGTCCCCAAACTGAATCGAGGAGCTGCTCGCGCGAAAATACGCGGGCCGGATGTTCGAGAAAATGCCTGAGCAACCGGAATTCGGTCGGACCCAACGTCACAGCCTGCCCGCCGCGCATCACCTTGTGCTTGGTCGTATCCATATAGATATCGCCATATTCAAGGTTCCCGCCAGCCAGCGCCGGACGCAAACGGCGCAGCACGGCGCGAATGCGCGCGATGAGTTCGCGTGGACTGAACGGCTTGGTGATATAATCGTCTGCCCCGATCTCAAGGCCGCGAATACGATCCGCTTCCTCGGTACGTGCCGTCAACATGATAATCGGCAGGTTCGCGGTCTCAGCATTGCGCCGCATCCGGCGACAGACCTCGATCCCCGACAGGTTGACGATCATCCAGTCGAGCAGGACCAGATCGGGCTTTTCCTCGTCGGCAAGCACAAGCGCCTCTTCGCCGTCTTCGGTCGTTACAACGTCAAAACCTTCCTGTTCGAGGTTGTATTTGACAAGCTCGACAAGGTTGACATCATCTTCAACGACAAGGATTTTCGGTTTCACGAGCCTGCCTATTCGTTGTCGCTGTCTTCAATGTCATCACTGACCGTATAGACGGTGTCATCACCCTTTTGACGGTCAACCAGGTGACCACCGGTTGCCGTGTAGTAAACGACCTCTGCGATGTTGGTCGCGTGATCGCCAATACGTTCAAGATTCTTGGCGATGAACAGCAGATGCGTCGATGGCGTGATATAATGCGGATTTTCCATCATGAATGTCAGCAGCGCCCGGAACAGGCTGTTATAATATTCGTCGACGCGGCTGTCCCGTTTCCAGACATCTTCGGCGAGCGCCGGGTCGCGCCGCGCATAGGCGTCCATCGCGTCATGCACCATGCTTGACACGACCCGCGCCATTTCCGGTACGATCACCACCGGTTGCACAGGCGAATCCTGCGAAATTGACGACACGCGCTTGGCATTGTTCTTGGCATAGTCGCCAATGCGCTCGACGACCGCCGATATCTTCAGCGCCGCGATCACTTCGCGCAAATCATCGGCCATTGGCGCGCGGCGCGCGATCGTATTGATGGCGAGTGCCTCGACCTCGGTTTCAAGCGCATCGATCTTGCGATCATTCTTGACCACGGCTTGCGCGGCCTCCTCATCGCGCGAGATCAACGATGTTGTCGCACGATCGACCGCGTCTTTTGCAAGCCCCCCCATCTGTCCGATGAGCGAGCGCAACTGCCGCAAATCGTCGTCGAAGGATTTAACTGTATGTGCGGTTGGCGAATTCATGTTCTGCCTGCCTTTTTGCCTGGCCTCTATCCAAAGCGGCCCGTGATATAATCCTTGGTGCGTTGTTCACGCGGATTTGTGAAGATGTCCGTGGTATCGCCATATTCAACCAGCGTCCCAAGATGAAAAAACGCCGTACGCTGGCTGACACGCGCGGCCTGCTGCATATTATGGGTCACGATGACAATGGCATAGCGCCCGCGCAGTTCGTCGATCAGCTCTTCGATTTTTGCCGTCGCGATCGGGTCAAGTGCCGAGCACGGCTCGTCCATCAAAATGACTTCGGGATCGACCGCAATCGCACGGGCGATGCACAGGCGCTGCTGCTGCCCGCCGGACAGCGCCGTGCCACTTTCATCGAGACGGTCTTTGACCTCGTCCCAAAGGCTTGCGCGCTTCAAACTCGCCTCGACAATCTGATCCATCTCGGCCTTTGACGCGGCAAGACCGTGAATGCGCGGCCCATAGGCAACATTCTCGTAGATTGATTTTGGAAACGGATTGGGTTTCTGGAACACCATGCCAACCCGCGCGCGAAGCTGTACGACGTCCATGGCAGGCGAATAAATATCCTGCCCGTCAAGCTCCATCCGTCCGGTAACGCGGGCACTGTCAATTGTGTCGTTCATGCGGTTAAGACAACGCAGAAACGTCGATTTTCCGCAGCCGGACGGACCGATAAAGGCCGTCACATGCTCTTCAAAAATATCAATCGAGACGGAATTGATCGCCTGTTTATCGCCATAGAAGACATCCACATCACGCGCGGTCATTTTTGCCGTCGGCAATGTTGCAACATCAACTGCAGGAGCTGTTAAGTTCATAATCTTCACCAGCGTCTCTCTAATTTGTTGCGAAGATAAATGGCAAAGCCATTCATCAACAGCAGGAAAATCAATAGCACAATGATCGCCGCAGAGGTTTTTTCAATGAACCCGCGCGCAACTTCATCCGACCACAGGAAAATCTGGACCGGCAGGACGGTCGCGGGTGTATCAAGGCCCGAAGGCACATCGGCGACAAAAGCCCGCATCCCGATCATCAGCAACGGTGCCGTTTCGCCAAGTGCGCGCGCCATGCCAATAATCGTACCGGTCAAAATTCCCGGCAAGGCCAACGGCAAGACATGGTGGAAAACCACCTGTATCGGCGACGCACCGACACCAAGCGCAGCATCGCGGATTGATGGCGGTACCGACTTGATGGCGACGCGCCCGGCAATGACAATGACCGGCAGCGTCATCAGCGCAAGCGTCAAACCACCGACGATCGGCGCCGACCTCGGCATTCCGAAAAAGTTGAGAAATACAGCAAGGCCAAGCAGTCCGAAGATGATCGACGGCACAGCGGCAAGGTTGTTGATGCTGACCTCGATAATGTCGGTGATGCGGTTTTTGGGCGCGTATTCTTCCAGGTAAATCGCCGTCAGGACACCAATGGGAAAACTCAGTACAAGCGTGATGAGTAGCGTCAAAAACGATCCCTTCGCCGCACCCCATATGCCCGCAAGCTCGGGGCTGGTAGAATCCGCCTGACTGAGGAACGTCGTATTGATCCGTGTGCGGATCGCGCCTTCCGCCTTCAAACTGTCGAACGCAGCAATTTGTACATCCGACACCGGCCGTGTGTCCGCAGGGGCATTACGGTCAATGCTCCCCTTCGCCAACATATCAAATGCACTGGTGGTCGGAACCCAGATCGTAATCTCTTGCCCAAGAAGCGCGTGATCTTCCCGTAACGCAGAGCGCAGCGGCAGCCACGCGCCATCGCTGATGACAGCGGCGATATCAACATCAAGGCCCTCTACACGCTGACGCGCGGCGGCGTTCATAACGGCTGTATAATTTGCACGGTTGAGCGTCATTTCCCCGCCGGGGCCAGAAATCGACGATGCATCAATCCCAAGCACGTCCGGATCAAGCTTTGCTGTCACCTCGACCTGCGTATGCAAAAAGCCGGTCACACCATCGGAAATGATCGTCCAGAGCAAAAAGGCAAGAAACAGCCCCGCCAGGCTGAGCGCTCCAAGCCCAAGCATCCGGAAGCGACGCTCCGCCGCGTATCGCTTGCCGATCCGCGCCTGCATCGCCGGAAGCGCCCAATCTGTCGGCGCGCGTTCGATGATCACCCCTTCACTCATAGGCTTCCCGATACTTCTTCACGACTGTCAGCGCATAAATGTTGAGGATCAGCGTCACGACAAAGAGCACAAGGCCAAGCGCGAACGCAGACAGGGTTTTGGCAGAATCAAATTCCTGATCGCCGGTCAGCAACTGCACGATTTGCGCAGTGACCGTCGTAACCGACTGGAACGGGTTCGCGGTCATGTTGGCGGCAAGACCGGCAGCCATCACCACGATCATCGTCTCGCCGATAGCGCGACTGACCGCAAGCAGGACACCACCGACAATACCCGGCAGCGCCGCGGGCACCAGAACGCGCTTGATCGTCTCGGATGGTGTCGCACCCATCGCCAGACTGCCATCACGCATCGCAGCGGGCACCGCTCCCAGCGAATCATCAGCCATTGAAGACACGAACGGAATAATCATGATCCCCATCACCGCGCCCGCCGCGAGCGCACTTTCCGAACTGGCATTGCTCATGCCGATGGAAATCGCGAAATCGCGTACTGCGGGTGCCACGGTAAGCGCAGCGAAATAACCATAAACCACCGTCGGCACACCGGCGAGCACCTCAAGCATGGGCTTCATGATCTTGCGCGCGCGCGGCTTTGCGTACTGCGTAAGATAAATGGCGGACATCAGGCCAAGCG
Organism: Sphingomonadaceae bacterium; assembly: GCA_041621755.1. GTDB lineage: Bacteria > Pseudomonadota > Alphaproteobacteria > Sphingomonadales > Sphingomonadaceae > Sphingosinicella. Next base: position 12,302 of record JBFKAE010000060.1, read on the forward strand.
GTATAGCCACGATCATGGCGATGATCGCGCCAATAAAGATTGTCCCCCAGAACAGCGGCACTGCGCCAAATGCCCCCGATGAACCGACCTGATCGGCGCGAATGGCTGTTTGCGGGCTCCATGTCGTACCGAAGATGAATTCAAGGGGCGAAACGCGGCGAAAAAATTCGACACTTTCGTAAATCAGCGAGAGCACAATGCCGAGCGTCGTCAGGATCGAAACCATCGAGGCCAGCACCAACATGACCATGACAAAGCGCTCGACGCGCGGGCGCGCCCAGAATTGCGGCTTGATCCTAAGCCACGCAAAACCGCCGCCAATAATGGCAAGCAGCGCAGACAATCCGGCAATGACAAGGTTCCATTGCATTTCGACATGGCGATATATCGGAACCGCGGCATCGGCATTTGGATCGAAGGCTCCGGCCAGCTTTCCCGAAACGACTCCACGGACCTCATTCAGGAACATTTGCCGCTCAATCCCGTCCGCAGGACGCGTATCCATCGGCAGTGCTGCAATCGTCCTGTCGGCGATAAATGCGTCACTGATCAGCGCCCATGTCAAAATCAGGAAAAGCGCGGGCACCAAGGCCCAAAGCGCAACATACCAGCCATAATAAGCCGGGCGCGAATGAACTGCAGAAATGCGTTCAGCAGCCGACCGCCCGCTTACCTGCCCCGAAAATGCGGTGGCACGCGCACGCGCGCTCAGATAAGCGATTGCTGTCAGGCCAATAAGGGCAAAAAGCGCGACGTTTAAAGACATTCTATCGAACGCATGCCCCAGGTTGGTGCATTGCTGTTCGCCCCTTTCACTCTGGTGGCCAGTTTCAAATTCATCGCCAGCATAGCGCTGGTCACATCTGCGATACGCTTCACGAGGGCGCTTGTGTGGGTAGTTCTTTTCAGTTTTGTGACAAGGCCACAGGTAGCGTGAAACTTATTTTCGTCCCCTTGCCGATTTCACTGCTGATATCCAGCATTCCCCGGTGTCTTTCGACAATATGTTTTACAATCGCAAGGCCAAGCCCCGTGCCGCCAAGACTCCGTGATCGCCCGGCATCGACTCGGTAGAATCGTTCGGTCAGCCGCGGCAGGTGCTCAGCAGGGATTCCCTCGCCAATGTCCTCGATGGTCACGCGCTGCATCCGGCCGCGTTGCGAATCTTCGCCTTTGACAGATAGCGTGATTGGGCTGCCTGCCCGCCCGTATTTGACGGCATTGCTGACCAGATTGTGCATGACCTGCAAAATTTGATCCTTGTCCGCCGTCACATTGGGCAAGTCGGGGTCCATTGCCACGACAAGCACACGATCTGTTTCTTCGAGCGAAACCGAAACGGTTTCTGCAAATTTATTGACCAGCGGCTCCAACGCAATCGCCTCGCGGGGTCTCACATTCTTGTCGAGCTCAATCCGCGACAGTGACAATAGATCGTCGATAAGCCGCGTCATGCGGTCGGCCTCGCTCGCCATAACATCGAGAAAACGGTCGCGCGCAGCCTCATCGGTTGCCGCGGTCCCCTGCAATGTCTCGATAAAGCCAACAAGCGTCGCAAGCGGCGTTCGCAGCTCATGACTCGCATTGGCGACAAAATCCGCACGCATCCGCTCGGCCAATCGTGCTGGCGAAACATCCGCAAAACTTAGCAACAAACGGTCCGTGCCCGCCGCGCCCACGCGCAGCCTGTATACAACCGAATGCCGACCAAGCCCCTCAATCTCGCGCACGGCATCGCGATTCTGCCGCATCGCCGTCGTAACGCATTCGATAACAGACGGATGACGGATCGCGACGCGAATATCCTCGCCTGTCTGCTGCGATCCGAACGCCGCGACCGCTTCGGCATTCATCGCGACAATGCCATACTTGCGATCGATCAACAGCGCTGCACTTTCAAGTGTATCGAGCGAAATTAGGTCCGCTCGCTGCTCTGGTGGGGCACTTGATGGCGGAGACGCGCTCGGTTTGTCTGCCGTTTGCCGAAGCGCGTACATCGCGAGAACAATCGCGACAAGCACCGGCAAAATCCCGGCGTAAACGCCCGCTGTTCCCCATAGATACCCGCCCAAAAGCATACACCCGAACGTGAAAACCAGACTAGTCAGACGCATAATGTGATATCCATTCCCGATATGACGGGGCCAAATTGGTTACAATCAAGTGTCGGCAATATTTACAATATCGCAATGATTCCTTGCGCAAAATGGCGAAATCGCTGATTTTGAGCGGCTGGTATGATTTTTGCTTACCTTTGCAGGGACGGCCTTTATGTACTAAAGCTTGTCTTCAAATTCGGGTGTGCAGAAAATTCGGGACGAATAGATGACAGACAACAACAAGCAGGACGAGATTGATATTGCCGCAGGCAAGAGTACGCGTCGCTCGCTTCTGAGGCTTGGCGCCGTCGCCGTGCCGGCCGTAGTCACATTGCGCCCAGCATGGGCAAAGAAAAGTGATCATGGCGGCGCTATGGCCTCGCTCGCCATGTGCCAGATCCCCATTCCGCATAATGTCAATAAAAAGGGCGAACCTTGCGCTCCGGACGAAGGCTTCGCACCACCGCGCGGCGGCTATTATCTTGCTGAAGAGCTGAAAGAGGACGGACCTTACAGCCCGATATCGCGGGTTGATTCCAAGGACCAGCTCAAGGCGCACCTGAAATATATCGAATCGCTTCGCCCCGGCGATGCGGGTTTCAGCTGTTACGCGTCTATCCAGTACAGATCTCGCCAGGGATAAAAAGGTGCGGTTTCGCGCCGCGCCGCGCTCTGCCTACATCATCCGGCCAGTGGACGATCTGACACTGGTTTATCACCGTGGCCCCGACACAACCCACGTCGTCAGTCCGGTCATTGTCGCGATTCTCGATACTCTCTACGACAAGGTAATGAGCATAACCGAAATTGCCGACGCGCTGACGCACGCGCATGAAATCGATGACAGTGAAGGCAGCTCGCTCATTGAAACCGTAACAGTACGGCTCGATGAAATGGCAAAACTGGACCTGATAGACAGGGTGTCATGACGGCCAGCAAGGGCTGGCCTTCCCGGACGCTGCGTATTGGTCCGGCATCATTTCATCTGCGGACACCGTTTGCAGATGTCATCCGTGATGTCGATTCATTGTATCGCGACTATCCCCGCGAAGTGGACGACGGCATTTACGATTATGCCATCAGCGCCCATCCCGACGGGTTTTTGCGACGCTGGATCAACCCGAAATTCAAACTCGACTGCGACTTTGATCCATTTGAAATGCTGCCGCTACCAAGACGGCTTGGCCTGCTTGGCTTTGAAATGGGGATGAACCTGCAGATCGCGGCAGGCTACAGACGACATATTGTGTTGCATGCGGCGTCCGCGGCACGCGGCGACAAGGCTGCGCTCCTGATAGGCGATTCCGGTGCGGGCAAGAGCACGTTATCGGCGATTTTATCCTATGCTGGCGGCTGGCGACATTTTGGCGATGAATTTGCGCTTCTCGACATAAGCGCGCCGCAATTATTTCCCTTCCCGCGGCCAATATCGCTGAAAAATGAATCGATTGCCGCGATGGAAGCCATCGCCCCCGACGACCGCTTCGGGCCGCGAATGGAAAACACCTTCAGAGGCACAATTCGCCACTTGTTACCACCAGTCGAGGCGATTGCGGCTATGGATGCGCCTGCGCAGGTTGCTGTCATTGTTTCGCCCAAGTTCGAGCCTGGCGCAAAGCCCCAGTGGCGACCAATGACCAAGACCGAAACCTATGTCCGGCTTGCAGCCTCTTCGACCAATCAACCGATGCTGGGCGAGGCGGGTTTTGAAGCCATATGGCGATGCCTCGACGCCGCACCCGCGTTTGACCTTGTCTACGGGTCAAGCGACGATGCGTTGGAACTGTTCGAAACGCTGTGGGACCATGTGACGTCATGACAGCAGCGGATATTCTCTACCGCGCGCTTCGCGACCCTGTCGTGCTCAAATCCTATGATGCGGACGCCTGGAACGCGCTGATCCGCATTGGTCGTTCCGAGCGTCTGCTTGGTATGCTTGCAGCACGCGCAATAGGGTCGGATTGCTGGACCACCCTCCCCGCCGCCGCCCGCCGCGTCCTCAATGACGAGCTCGAACATATTCGCCACGATCACGTCCGGGCGCGCTGGGAAATCAATCGCATGGCCCACGCCCTCGATGCCATAGGCGCACCGGTCATTCTGCTCAAAGGCTCGGCATATCTGCATGCCGATCTGCCACCATCTCACGGTCGACATATTGGCGATCTCGACATTCTGGTTCCACGCGCCGCAATCGGCGATGTCGAGACCGCACTCAAGGCACATGGCTGGATACAGGCAAAAACCGACAGTTATGACGATCAATATTATCGTCAGTGGATGCACGAACTGCCACCAATGGCGCATGAAGAGCGCGGGGGTGTGATCGACGTACATCACACGATCCTGCCGCTGACCGCACGGCTGACACCTGATGCCGATGCATTGATCCAAAGTGCGGTTCCCGCTGGGGACGGGCTGGCGATTCTCGGCCCGGCAGAAATGGTCCTGCATTCCGCCACCCATCTTGCCTATGATGGCGAATTTGAGGGGGGCGCACGTAATGCGTGGGATATTCATCTTCTCATTGGTCAGTTCTCGACCGACCCCGCATTCTGGGACGCCCTAAAGGCAGCTGCTGCA
>JBFKAE010000061.1:0-16973 GCA_041621755.1 Sphingomonadaceae bacterium
GCTCGCTGTGTGGAAACCTTGGCGAAGAGGCTCTCAATATCATGTCGCGCATCGGGCGTCGCCGGACACTAAAGGCCGGCGAGTCACTCCAGTTTCAAGGTGATGAGAATCTGCTGTGCGCGAACGTTATTGACGGTGTCTTGAAGCTGAGCGCGCTCACCGCCTCGGGCGACGCCCAAACGGTCGGACTTCTGTATCCGGCCGATTTCATCGGTCGTCCCTATGCCGACCTTGTCGACCATAATGTCACCGCGCTCACCGATGCCGAGATATGCACATTTGCGCGCATGCCCTTTGAACATATGCTCGAAGCCAATGCCACGCTTGAACGCGACCTGTTGAAGCGGACGCTGGAAGAGCTTGAGCGCAGTCGCCGCTGGCTGCTGTTCCTCGGCCGGAAAAGCGCGGCGGCGCGGCTCGCCGGACTGTTGCTCGACATTGACCGTCGCACCGCCGAAATCGGGTGCGCCGTCGCATTCGACACGGATGCCCGTCTGATAAACCTGCCAATGACGCGCACAGAGATGGCCGATGTCCTCGGCCTGACAATCGAGACTGTCAGCCGGGAAATGACCAAGCTCAAAACTCTCGGCATTGTTGCTACTGAAGGTCGTCGCGGCCTGCGCATCCTTCGCCATGATGCCCTGCACGATATGATGGAAGGCGAATGACACGCAGCAAAATTGTAACCTGAACAGTGCACATATATTGCTGATCGCGGCAGGAGAAAAAGAATGCGCCTTTGTCTGACACTCCTCGTCAGTCTGGTCTTTGCCTCCCCCGCAATGTCCGCCGGAAAGCCCAGGAACATCATTGTCATGATTGCCGACGGCGCCGGATACAACACACTTGTTGCCACACGCTATTGGAAGGGCGCGCCACTTGCCGTCGATACAGGGCCGTGGTTCCGCGCCTCGATGGCAACCTACGCGCTTCGACGGACAACCGAGCCAGAAAATGCAGCAACGCCAACCGTGCAGGACCCTAGCATCGTCTATGTCAGCGCCAAGGCCTGGAACAGTCATCCTGTGCCAGGAACATCAAGGATAAAGGATAAATATCCTGCTCTTTATGCGGGCTATGAATGGCACCGCGCTTCTGCGCCCGACAGTGCCAACACCATGTCCGCGATGATGACCGGAGTGCGCACCTATAACGGCGCGATCAACGTCGACGGCGCGCAGAAACCGCTTTGGTCCCTCGCCGAAGCGGCGAAAGCCGCTGGCAAGATGACCGGTTCCATATCCAGCGTCCCGTTCAACCATGCCACGCCCGCCGCAGGCGGCGGCGTGCACGCCTCGTCACGTGACGCTTATCATCGGATCGCTGAAGACATGTTCGGCAGCGACACGCTCGACGTCATTGGCGGGGCTGGCAATCCAGACTTTGACGATAATGGCAAACCGATCATGGCTGGCACACAAGCAAATGATGACAGTCGCTTTCGCTGGCTGCCCGAGGCGCTATGGCTATCGCTCAAAGCCGGAACAACGGACTGGCACTTGTTGCAGTCGAAAGCCGACATCGTCGCGTTTGCAGACGGGACCAAAAAAACTGATCGGCGCCTCGCGTTCATTGCCCCGGCCCATTCCACTTTACAAGCCAACCGCTCCGCCCCTCCCAATCCCGACATGCCAACGCTCGCCGATATGGCACGCGCTGCACTTAAACATGTCGATAGAGATGCTGACGGCTTTTTCATGCAGATCGAAGGCGGCGCCATCGACTGGGCGATGCACACCAATGATATCGAACGCATGATCGAGGAATATACAGCTTTTGATAATGCCGTACGCAGCGTCGTCACCTGGATCGACAGCACTGACAGTACGGCGAGCTGGGACGACACGTTGCTGATCGTCACGGCCGATCACGATCACCTGCTTTTTGGCCCTGATACAAAGATCCCTTTTCAAAGCCCGACCAACGCCGGACCCGGCAAAGTACCGGGCCATAGCTGGGCGTTCGACCACCATTCAAACCAGTTGGTGCCCTTTTTCGCACGCGGTGCAGGATCGGATGGCCTTGCAGCGCTCGCAGATGAAATCGATGTGCATGTCGATCGCGACGGACGGCATTTTGGCTATGGCCGATATCTGACCCAGACCGAAATGGGGCAATTCCTGCTTGGTCTTCAAGCACAGCCCTAATAATAGTCTTAATTTGTTCTCAAGAGCTATCAGTGTATAAAAGTCTCTGTTACGACAAAGTCAGACTGGGGAGAAGATCATCCTGTATCCGTGGCAATGGCCAACTAAATTGTTACACACGCCTCTTGTCCTGAAGCTGAAAAGCCGCTTCGATGCGCCGCGTATGCTTACAGAGGTCAACACGGTTCGCGCGAAAACCGGTACAAATATTCAGACTGGACCACATCATAACGGGCGCTGGCAACGGCTTGGCCTATATGGGCCGAGCGGGGATCATGAACGAACCCATTTTCGCAAAGGCGAACGCGCCGAAAAGACCGAACCCCTGAAATCCATGCCGACGGTCGAAGCCATGCTCGATTCTCTACCCGGCACCATCCGCAGTGCAAGCGTTTCCGACATGGAACCAGGCGCATATCTACGCTGGCACCGCGACGTTGAACAAAGTGTCGATATCGATCAGGTACGCCTGCATCTTCCGATCAAAACGTCACCCGATGCGGTCCTTGAGCTTGGCCACCACAGCTTTACCATGCCCGAAGGCGAACTCTGGTACGGCGACTTCAGCTTTCCGCACCGGGTCTGGAACAAGGGCGATGAAGACCGCATTCATCTTTTGATCGTGCTGAATAACGATGAGGCGGCGAAAGCGATGTTTCCACCTGAATTTCTGGAGCAAGCCCCACGGCGCAAGATTGCCCGCAAGCTGAGCGGAAAATGCTTTGACCTTAGCGAAAAACTCCACGCCGAAGGCCGTTACGCAGCCCAATTTCGCCGCGAACGTCAAAAAATACTGCAAAGCGGTGAAGTGTTTGATCCCAAAACCGTTGGCATGAGCGGCCTCTACGACAAGGATTAGAGGCCTGACTGCGCATTCTGTGAATGCCATTGTCGCGGCGGTCTGATGTTCGGGATCGGCGACAAATCATAAGCACGATGTTTATTTGTCCGTAAACCGTTCTGCGCTATAAACACCTCCCGACGCAGTGAAATTTCGCCGATGGAGGTGAGCCATTTTCTATCCTTGGCAATGGCCGACAAGATTGATGCAAACGCCCGTCCTTTTGAAATTAAGGGACGGTTTCGATGCGCCGCGCATGCTGGCCGAGGTCAACGCGGCACGCGAACAAATCGACACCACCATTCAGACCGGACCATATCATAATGGTCGTTGGCAACGGCTTGGACTTTACGGCCCCGGCGGCGATCACATTCGCTATTATGCGCGCAAGGGCGAACGCCCGGAAAAAACAGCACCGCTAAAGCTCATGCCGACGGTCGAAGCCATGCTCGACTCTCTGCCCGGCACCATTCGCAGCGCAAGCGTTTCGGCCATGCAACCGGGCGGCTATTTGCGCTGGCACCGCGACGTTGAACAAAGTGTCGATATCGATCAGGTGCGCCTGCATCTTCCGATCAAGACGTCAAAAGACGCCGTCCTGCAACTTGGCCATCACAGTCTGACGCTTCCCGAAGGCGAGCTTTGGTACGGCGATTTCAGCTTTCCGCACCGGGTCTGGAACAAGGGCGGCGAAGACCGTATCCACATCATGATCGTGCTTGAAAATGACGACGCCGCAAAAACACTGTTTCCAGCCGAATTCCTGTCACAGGCACAGCGCCGCAGAATTGCACGCAAGTTAAGCGGCAGGAGTTTCGACTTCAGCGAAAAACTCCACGCCGAAGGCCGTTACGCCGCGCGCTATCGTCGCGAACGTCAGGCAACGTTGCAAAACGGCGAAATTTTCGACCCAAAGACTGTTGGCATGGGCGGTAAATTCGCCAACGACTGAAGTCAGCGTCCGCGTGATTTACGCCCGCAACCGTGAGGCAAGCGGCTTTTCGGTTTCGAGCTGCTTCACAAAATCGTCGAAAATGGCGTCAGCCGGATTCAGCTTCCCTTCTGACCATGCAATTTTGCCCCCCGCGTCGCGATACCAATGGCCGGGGCAATCACGGACGAGGTCGAGGCACGACGAATAGGTAATTTCCCCAACCACCGGTTTGCCGTCACGCTGCAGGAAATCGATGGCCAGATGCGGCGAACCCAACGCCGCGCCGATGTCGAATGTCAATTCAACCGCAGCAAGGTCCATATTGTCGGGGTCATACTTATAAAGACCGCTGCCGCTGGCACGGAAATCGCCGGGTTTGTTATCGCGCTGATATCCATATACCCGGTTCCCGACCAGGGTCAGCTTCGTATCATGATCGTTTCCGGGGATAAATTCCTGGAACAGGGCATAATTCTGTTCGACATATGGCATCTCCCCGGAAATCAGCGTTTTCATCGCCTGCGTTCGCGGGCCGAGGATTTTGGCCGCAAGCGATCCGGGCGGCATCAGATGCGCAGCGCCGCTTGTGAACATCTTCTCGACGAAAGCGCGTGCCTCGGCCTTGCTGTGGACGATGCCAACACCACGGCTCTGAATACCGGCTGCGAGCTTTATAACCTTTGGGAATTCCATCGTCTCGATGGCCGCAAGCGCCTCATTCTTACGCCAGAAAACATCTGTTTGCGGATGCGGCGCCTTGATCGCATCCAGAAGATAGGCCTGCCCAACCTTGTCTTCGAAAAACCAGATGGCTTCAAATGACGGGAATACCGGTATGCCAAGCCCCTGCGACACGGCCCACAGGATGCGCCGACACACCATAGTGTCAGGCGGCGCAAACGCCATACGCCACATAAAGCCGTCGCAGCCACGAATGGCGTCGATCACGCCGGGCTTCAGGCAGTCCACCTCGACCACATCAATCCCGCGCTCCGCCGCCAGTGCAAACCAGCGGTCCGAGTATGAATTGACTTCGCCTGTGACCTGCAAAATATGGTCGGGCTGAATCGCAATTTTCATTTGATCGCTTCCCTTACTTAGGCTCGTAATAACGTCTGCGCCTTGCGGATCATGTCGCGCGGCGCGTCAAGGCGCGGCAGGATCGGGGCGAGCATGGGTACAATTCCGCCCCTTGTCACCGCTTGCAATAGATCCGTGGACGCGTGCAGATTGACTTCAAGCACAAAAACCCCCTCGGTCGTTGTTGCAACATCAAAACCAAGTATGGGAGATTGGGGATAGAGTGCCGCTGCCGCGCACACCGCCGCGCGCAATTCGGCAAGATGGGGCAGGCGCTGCGTGGCAAGTTTTGCGCCGGTTGCCGGATAGGTCGGTAATTCGCTGAACACGTGCGCGTAACCGTCAGCTTTGCCAAAGAGCGGGCCATAGCCGCCAGTATTGATATCGACGCTGGAAAGCCAGTTTCCGGTCCGGCCTGCCAAAAAATTGTCCGTCAGACCGGATTTTCCAAACAATTTCTGGACGCAGCAGAAAATTTCGGGGCCATCGCGCGTATTGGCTGTCATGATGCGGATCGTCGCCAGGCCGAATTCTCCGCCAATCTCGTCAAGCGCCTTGTGCGTTTTCATGTGCGGCTGGATGATAAGTTCATCCGCGTGATGACGCCAAAGCTGCTCTGCAAACGCTGTCGGTGACACCGTGTCTGTGCCGAGCTGCCAGCGATCGCCTGCGCGCCGCGCCGCCATTGCGCCACTACCGCCATGCGCGCGCGATGGCTTGATAAAGACCGCCTGCGGGCAGTCCGCACTTTGCAGAAAGCTTTCTGTCTCGGCAGCAGATGTCAGCGCACGAAACGGCCCGCAATCCACATCGCCTGAAGCCACAACACCAAGGATCGGCACAACGGGCACGCCGCCTTCCAGCAGCTTGCGTGTGGCCAGAATCTTGTCACGGAAATCGTCGCGTATCTCGGCTTCAATATTCAGCAGTTTCAGCATTTGCGACGGTCCGTCGTAGAACCGCCGATATCCGCCAAACGCGCGCGCATCTTCGTAAGGCAGGCCGAACATGAAAAAATCGTCCGGTCCGATACCATAATGCAAGCGCGACAAGGCAAGTTTCGCCATGACCGCAGGCGCACGCGCACCGAACGCGCGAACAACCTCTCCAGCGCAGCGAAGATAGATCGCGCTATTGGATGACAAGCGAATCAATCAACCAGATAGCTGCGATCAGCCGCGATATCGTACCCCGGCGGGAGAGCGCCTGGCGTCTGATCCCAACTGCCGCGCAGTTTTGCTATCGGGCGCATCATCGCAGGGAAATTACGCCAGAAATAGCCGCGCTTGTGTGCCCAGAAGCGCGAATCTTCAAGCGACTTGCTGGCAAGGTTCATCGCGACGGAAATCCGATCATCCGCGCCGTCATGCGGTTCGACACTGTGATAAAGCCACGAAGGGAACATCACCAATTCTCCCTCGGCGGGCTGATAGACGAAGGTCCGCCGTGCGGGCACGCCATCCTTGATACGCGAAATGCCGGTATATTTATCCTCAAGAATGATGCGCCCTTTTCGGCTGCTATCACCTTGGTAGGCTGGAATTTTCAGATAATAGCTCGCCGACCAGTTCCAATCATTCCTGATATGATGATGGCTGAAATTATGTGCGCCGCCCGGCGGATTGATATTGCCCCAACTGACCATGCGCCATGTGTCGATCGGTGGATCGAAATCGGAAAGTTCACACCATTTTTTTGATGCAATCGTCGCCATGGCCGCCGCCCAGCCGATAAATTTCTGAAACGCCGGTTCAGGCCAGCCTGGAAGATCGTATTTGGAATGCCATCCCTCGACATTGGTGACATTGATGCCTGGGTCATCGGCGCGATACTGCAACAGTCTGGCAATCATCTCGTCACGATATTTTGCAGCCTCCGGCCACGTAAATATCATGACAGGCACAGGAAACAGTTCAAAGTGCCTGTGTTGTGTCGCAGTTTCCAAGACCTGGCCTGTCACTTTCAACCCCTCTTCACCTAACGCATTGAGAAACCGAATGTGTACTTAATCCGAAATCGTTTCCAGTACATCAACGAAACGAAAAAAGGGCGATGTTTGCACACCGCCCCCTTTCGTTCTGTCACGCAGCAAGGCTGCGATAACCGTATGGCTTACGCAGTTTTGCGACGACGCGCTGCTGCGATGCCAAGAACACCAAGGCCGAGCAGGCCAAGCGCTGCCGGTGCAGGCACCTGCTCACCACGGACGAGGAACGTTTCGCCATAAGAGATATTCCGGCCGAAAGGCGAATCCCAGACATAGCCCGAACGCAGGTTGCCATAGTCGCAGTGATTCCAGCGCCGGTCGAAATATGTTGCGGCACATTTGTTGGGGTTCGTGAACGCACCAACGAGGTCAGCAAGGTTCGCAAAGCTTGACGTCCACTCGTCCGCCGTTGCGTAACGGAAACCGTGGTGAAGAAGAATGCTGCTGCAGCCACCTGGTGCACATGGCGAGGCATAGACCCATTCCAGCGAATTGCGCGTTACAATAACGCCAGGAGCAGGCTCCTGGCCGAGCAACGCAGCGGCGGATGCGCTCTGCGCAGTGAAGGCGGTCGCGGCGAGAAGCGCTACGGCTGCAATTTTTTTCAACATAATTTTTCCCTGTATTCTTAACTTTTGTCAGTCACCAACCGAATGTTCCGTCAGCAGTCAGATCATAAGCAAGCCATGTGCCAAAAATGAACATGGAACAGATAAAAGTCAGGGGGAATTGTTTTTTCTAATACAAGTACAAGTGGTTATGAGCGATCCAATGAAGAAATTGCCCAATTTTGAATCGTCAGATCCCGATGGGTATGGTTAAATTTTTCATCAGAAAATCCATCGTGTAAATTATCCCGACACCTTGCCAGAGTCTGGAAGCGATCGGCCTTGACCCGCGCCAAGCGCAATGTGATCACGACAACAAAAAGGGGCGGTGATTGCGCACCGCCCCTTGGGTAGAGTTTGGCAGCCGTGCTGCCTCTATTGATGTCTTCAGGCAGCTTTGCGGCGACGCACCGCTGCGATGCCAAGAACACCAAGGCCAAGCAGACCAAGCGCTGCTGGCGCAGGCACCTGCTGTCCGCGAACAAGGAACGTTTCAGAAGCGCGATTATAGCTGTGCTGATTGAAAGGCGAATTCCAGATATAGCCAGCCTGCAGGTCGCCAAAGTCACAGTGATTGTACCGCACATCAAAATAGGTTGCTGCGCAAAGATTCGGGTTCGTAAATGCGCCTGCCAGATCAGCAAGGTTGGCGAAGCTCGAAAGCCACTCGTCTTCCGTCGCGAAGCGGAAATCGTGGTGCAGCTGAACATTGCTGCAACCGCCCGGCGCACATGGCGAGGCATAGACCCATTCCAGCGCGTTGCGCGTTACGATAACGCCCGGAGCAGGATCCTGCCCGAGCTGTGCTGCGGCTGAAGCGCTCTGGGCGGTGAAGGCTGTTGCGGCAAATAGTGCTGCGGCTGCAATTTTTTTCAACATAGTCATTTCCCGTTTTTATTTACGTACATCACCAACCAAATAATTCGTCAGTCAAAAATACCGCTGCAATCCGTATGCCAAATATTCAATTTCCCTAGTAAATTCATAAATTAGGATCTTGTTAATCAAATAAGATATTTTACCTTTCTGACTTTTTTGAAAAATCATACTTACATTCACTGGAACGCGGAATTTTTTTGTAGTTAACGTGCTATTAATACATTCTAATATGTAAATTTTCTCGACAAATTCTTACAGAGACACAGGGCAGTGACAGTTTTTACGTGCCCCCAGGCTATGCCAAAGATGTTAAAAAAACGCCTTTGCCGCCGCGTGAACAAAGCGGCGAACACGGCATTCGCCGCTTCGCTATCACTGCGATAGAGAATGGCGACGTCATAGCCTATTGCAGCAAAGCTTCGTACAGCCTTGCGCCGATGCCGCGTGAACCTCCCGTGACGATGACACATCTCCGGCCACCATCGGGCATACTCACACTTCAGGCTACATCGTCATATTCGACACCGCTGTCACAACCAATGCGTGAAAGATCAGCATCGACGCCGAGCGCCGGCTGCCCCGACATATGCGCACGCACAGCGGACAGAAAGGTCTGGCGCCCCTTAACCACCGCATGGTCGGCTGGACCGAGTTGCTCGCGCGTGCGATCGGCAATACCGCCCATGCTTTCAAGCGCTGCCAGATCCTGCAAGGTGATACCGGTCGAGAACATGCCTGTACCGATTCCGGTGAAACTTTCGGAACGCATTGACTCGCGGTTCTGCCCCCAATTGGTCGCGCGATCATAACCCTCAGGCACACAGTTATGAAGATTTTCCTGATCTTTGAGGTTGCGCCGTCCCAGTTCGCCAAGTTCACCCTTCATATTGTAATTAAGCTGGATGAACAGTGCATTCTCATCATCAACCGGCACATGCCCCAACACGACGCGATCTCCGTAAGGGTTTTCGGCGAAGGGTGTAATATAGATCCAGCAAGGCATAGCTGTCGGCACCCACGCAACGATCCCGGCACCACAGGCGACCCCTTCAGTGAAACGATAGCTAAAGCCGAATGGCTCGTCGCGAGCCTCAAAGCCGGCTGTGTAAAGAACGTCGGTTTGTTTTGACAAACCGACCTCCTCCATGCCGTCGAAATGATCGCGGAACGTCTCTCCCTGCCCATGCAATATCTGGACATGGGTAGGATCCCACAGCGTTTCCATCATCTGAAACCAGTTACAACGGAAGCTGCCGATCATAACGCCTACATCTGCCGCCTCAGTGAATGCATAGTTGGGAAAGGGTGGCGCCACCCCCTCACCTGCCCATACCCATATCAGACTGGCCGCTTCATGGACTGCAAGGCTGCGCACCTTGAGCGCATCGAGTCTTGACGAGCGCTGATCCTTCTCGTTTGGAGTTTCGACGACCTTGCCCGAGACATCGATTTTCCAGCCGTGGAGAATGCAGCGCAACCCGCAATCCTCGTTGCGCGCCAGCATAAGCGAGACGCCCCGATGCGGACAACGTTCGTCAAACACGCCGACGCGGCCATCGGTTGCGCGGAAGGCAACATAATCTTCGCCCATCAGACGCACCTTCACCGGCGCACCATCGGGTTCAATCCGATCGGACCGCAGCACTGGCCACCAATATTCACGCAACATCTTACCCATCGGCGTGCCAGGGCCCACACGGGTCAGCAGCTCGTTGTTGCTAGCGCTCAGCATATCGTATCCTCTCCCTCGTATATCGCAGATTCTTCCGACGCCATGTTCGATGACGATGCCGTCTTGACCGACCGTGCTTGCCTAGGCGGATCAGATCAACGGACTATCCTGCAAAGCGGTTTTGCACTGCAGTTCCACGACATGAATTGTCGCCGGCGCTAAGACGAAATTCGCAACGACATTGTCGAATATTGAGAGGATACATATCATGAAGAGACTGCTCGAAGACAAAGTTGTCATCGTGACTGGCGGTGGCAGCGGAATCGGCCGGGCATCGGTGGACCTGTTCAGCGACGAGGGCGCCCGGCTGGTAATCGCCGACATTGATCTTGCTGCGGCCAAGGCCGCCGCCAATGCGATCAACAAGACCGGCGGCCATGCGATCGCTGTGCGTTGCGATGTCAGTCAGGAGGAGGAAGTCGCAGCGATGGTGGCAGCGGCGACTGATAAATGGGGTCGGCTCGACGGTGCCTTCAACAATGCTGGTATCGCCCCGGGCGAGCATGAGCTAATCGACAACAGTCTGACAGATTGGCATCAGACTCTCGCGGTCGACCTGATCGGCGTCATGCTGTGCATGAAGCATCAGATTCCGGCAATGCTCGCCAACGGCGGTGGCGCGATTGTCAATACCGCTTCCACCGCTGGCAAAAAGGCTGTGCCGCTGCTGGCGTCCTATGCCGCCGCCAAAGCCGGTGTGATCAATCTCTCGATGACAGCGGCGGTCGGTTATGCCGCCCAAGCCATCCGCGTTAACGCAATCTGCCCGGGCCTCATCATGACCGACAAGATGCAATCATTGCTTGAGGGTGGCGCCAAGATGACCGACGGCCTTAAAATCCCGATAGGCCGCCCCGGGAAACCAAGCGAAGTCGCCGAACTGGCTGCATGGCTATTGTCATCGCGGGCATCCTTTGTGACGGGTCAGGCTATAGCGATCGATGGCGGTCGAGAAGCAAGTGTATAGGAAATCGGGGTCGGTTAGCGTCAGTGCGAAACAAATTTGCATGAATCGCCCGCGCGACGAGAGCCATCTCTCAATAAAGTCAGCGACGGCAACCGTAATATTCCAGAACGTCACGTCCCGTCACGCGGCGTAGCTTTACAATAAACTGCTTTGGGAGGAAAATATGAAATCGCGTCGTCACATATATCTGGTGGCATCATCCTTGTTGGTGATGACCAGTAATGCTTTTGCCCAATCGGCTTCACCACCTGCCGCAGCGATCGATGATCCATTGTCGGGGGACATTGTCGTTACCGCGCAGAAACGCGAACAATTGCTCAGCGATGTCGGCTTGACTATTAATGTTCGGACCGGCGACGAACTGCGCGATCTGGGAATTTCGAGCACTTCTGATCTCAACAAAATGGTGCCAGCGCTAAGCATCGTCCCGAGCAATGTCGGCCTGTCGGGCGCGCCGATCTATACATTGCGCGGCGTGGGGTTTGCCGAGCATAGCATTTCGGCACTATCTGCGGTGAGCGTCTATGTCGATGAAGTGCCATTGTCCTATCCTTATATGACTGCAGGACCGCTGCTCGACATCAGCCGGGTCGAGGTATTAAAGGGGCCGCAGGGCACGCTCTACGGTCAGAACTCCACTGGCGGCGCGATCAACTATATAGCCAACAAACCGACCGATACATTCAGTGGCGGGTTTGACATGAGCTATGGCAGGTTCAACCGTCTCGAACTCGAAGGTTTTATCAGTGGACCGATCAGCGAGACACTCAAGGCACGCCTCGCCATAAAGCGGATCACTGCGGACGGCTGGCAAAAGAGCCGCACCCGCCCCAGCGACCGTCTCGGTGAAGTCGATCAATGGTCAGGTCGCCTGCTGGTCGATTGGGATCCGTCTTCGAATTTCCGCGTACGCCTGAATCTCAATGGCTGGCGCGATCATTCCGAAACGCTGGCACCGCAAGTCATCGGCTTCAATCCAGCAGTCGGACCAGGAGCGTTCAACAACGCCTATCCTTATCGCAATCTGGTGGCTGATGCGCTGGTCACCGATGATAATAATATCCGTACCACCGACTGGTCGACCAATGTCGATCTACGCAATCGCAATTCGATGAAGCAAGGCTCTGCGCGCGTTGAGTGGGATCTCAGCGACGCCGTCACACTCACCTCGTTATCGACCTATACCGATCTCAAGATATTCGCACCGCACGACATCGACAGCAGCGACTTCACATTCTACATCTATACCGGTTTAGGCCGCATCAAGAGTTTCAATCAGGAATTGCGTCTGTCCGGCGAGCTAGGCGACGGTCTGAACTGGTTGATCGGCGCCAATTATTCGCATGACGATATCAGTGCTGAAGATATCGCCTTCCAGCCGAATGTAACAATTGGCTTCTTCGCCAACGTCAACGCGGCAAATCCTGTGACCGAATCGACCCGCAAAGCCAAAGCTGTATTCGGCAATTTTGATTATGAGCTGACGCCGCAGCTGACGCTGACCGCTGGCGCACGCTACACTGATGTTGATTTGAGCTATGAGGGCTGTACGCGAGACGTCGATGGCACGCTCGCCGCACTTGTTCGATCGGGAACGCCGGTGGGTGCCTGCGTTACCCGGCATATTGTGACGCCACCGATTGGCAGCTTCGGATTGGTAACCACCGGCCTCAAGGAGGACAATCTCTCATGGCGCGTCGGCCTTAACTATAAACCCATCGACGGCACATTGATCTATGGCCTCGTCAGTCGCGGCTATAAATCCGGCGACATCCCGACGATCGTGGCACTGACCGACGTGCAACTCCAGCCGGTGAGGCAGGAGGAACTGACCGCATTTGAACTGGGTTTCAAGGCACGCATATCCCGTCAGTTTCAAGTCAACGCGGCTATGTTCCACTATCGCTATATTGACAAGCAGCTCTATGCTCAGGTCTTCCAGCCGCTACTGAACAGCACCAGCGAACTGACCGTCAATGTACCCAAGGGACGGATCAACGGTGCCGAAATCGAGGCGAATTGGGAACCCGTCCCTGGACTGAGGCTACGCAGCGGGATCGGCTATACCGATTCCAAGATCGGCAAGAACGCGCCGCCGCAGGTCGGCATCGACGCCACACCGATCTTCCCGGTGCCATCTAACTTCCTGCGTTCCTTCACCGCCGACGTATCGGGCGATCCATTCAACCTCGCCCCCAAATGGCAGGCCAACGGCGATGCACAATATGAATGGCAGATTGGGTCGTTGACGGCGATGATTGGCGGTTCGGCAACCCATGCCAGCTCGACACTGCAGTCAATTGGCGCAACCGATGTCGTGCGGCTCAATACCCATACCGTCTTCGACGCCCGCATCGGGATCAGCAACGAAGCCGCCGGATGGCACGCATCGATCTGGGGGCGGAACATCACAGGAGAGCGCTATACCGTCGCCTTCCTGCGTAACTTCGACGTCACCCAGCGCTTCAACGGGATGCCGACGACCTGGGGGGCATCGCTCGGCTACCGCTTCTGATTACTACGAAACCTATTGGGGCTCCGGCGCTCGCTAGCGCTGGAGCCCATTTTATGTGGTCACAGGAGCTGTCAGCCGGTCATGCTCTTGCCACAGCGCCCGTCCCCCGATGAGGAATAGTGCCGCCGCCAAGACCATGAACATATCGATGGCAACCAGCGCATAGCGCAGAGAATTAAAACCAAACCGGGGTTCAAGGCCCTCGCTGAGCAGGCCTACCATTAGCGGTCCGAAGGTCATTCCGATGATCGTCGTCACCAGCGCCATCATAGCAATTGCGGTCGCGGTACGATGCCCGCCTGCCATCGCATAGACCGCCGCAAAGGTAGGGCCTGCAAGCATCCCGTTGAGAAAAGCAACAACACCAAGCACGGCGTAGATCCACGTCACGTCGAGAAGCAAGGGCACGATAATCACCAGCGGAGCGGTCAGAACACAGCACAGCCCCGGCAACGTCAACAGCCAGCCAATATTGCGACTGGCGAGGCGCATGCCGAGAAAACCGCCGGCCAAAGCGCCGAGCCCCGACCCCACCCCCGTCAAAGCACCCAGAATCGGGCCGATCTCAGCCGTCGATAGTTCGTAATAGCGCACCAGAAAGATAGCGAGCCATTGGTTGAGTCCGTGCTGGACGAAATAGACCATCGTCATTCCCATCACGCAGAAAGCATAGCCGCGAATGGCAAACAACTCCTTGATGGTTGCCATCGCCGCGCCGCCGATCATATCCCGCATCGCCGGAATCGGTTGGCTCGGGCGGCGATCAATCACCAGAAATTTGGCAGCAAGCGCAATGGCGAGACCCGGAACGCCGATTACGATGAAGGCGACCCGCCATCCGTAATACGCCGCGAGCGTTCCTCCTGCAGCCATGCCGATAAACGCGCCAAGCGCCGACCCAAGCCCGAACATCGAGGCTGGCCCTGCCCCCTTCACCGCGCCAAAGCGATCGGCGATCACCGAATGGATGGCGGGGGTTCCAGCACCCTCGCCGATGCCGACCGCAACCCGCATCATGAACAACGACCAAAAACCTACCACAGCGCCGCAACCAACCGTAGCAAGACTCCACAGCGCCACAGCGCCTGCGATCAATCGACCACGGTCTACTTTTTCGGCGATCCGTGCGAAGGGAATGCCCACAAGCGAATAAAGCACCGCGAAAGGCAACCCGCCGAGCAAGCCGATCTGTAAATCGGAAAAACCCAGATCCCGACTGATGTCCGGGAGGAGAATCGAGAGCGCATAGCGATCAGTGTAGTTGATCAGTATGATCATAAAGAGGGTGAAGCCAAAAATGACGGACTTCCTGTTCATGTCATTATCCTCGATGAAGGCCGGACGGGTTCCGACGGTATCGCTCAGAGCAGCGCCGACAGCGTATCGGCCAGCAAGGCCGGATGGGTGATGAAGGGCTCGTGCGGCGTGTCAATCTCAACAACGTGGTCGCAGTCGAGGCGTTCTGCGAACAACCTCTGCCAAGTGACCGGCAGGATGCCGTCGCGCAATGTAAGAATGTAGGTGGCAGGGACAAGCCCGGCAAAGCCGGCACGTGTTATCGGTTCCATCATCATTGCCTCGGGCGTGGTGTCGAGTGCAATCTGGGAGAGCAGCCAGTCGATCATGTCATCTGTCATGTCCGCGCAGAACATCGCTTTCAGCAAATCCGCATTCGAGGCAGTCGTGGGATCCAGCGGGAAGCCAATCGACTCTGGATCACTGCCATGTTGCTTGCTTCCCATCATCGCTGCGACCGTCTGCCCCTCGCGTGGAGCGCAGGTCGCGAGAAAAACTGCCGACGAATATAAGGCGGGTTCCTCGGCGATCAGCATCGGCATCAGCGCTCCGGCAATCGAATGGCCAATAAGCACTCCGTCCGAAATACCCGCCGCCTTGACTTCGCCGTTGAGTTCGATGGCGATATCCGCCAGCGTCATCCCCGCCGCTGATCGCATGCGCTTGGCTCCGCAGCCGGGCATGTCGAGCAAAATGACTTTGGCGTCCGCAATTTTCGGCTTCAGTTCAGCCAGCAGGTATTCCCAACACCAGCTTCCATGGTTGCCGCCATGCAGGAAAATTAGCGACCTGCTGCCCATGGTTATCTCCCTTCGGATTATCGTTCATACGATGCGTAGCAGCGATAGCACCCTCGCGCGGTAGCAAATCTGGACAATAATGCCTTGGCGTTTCGCAGCTTTGCCCATGGATCCGGAAAACCCAGTGCCTACACTTTGACGCTACACGCAGAGGATGAAAATCGATGACGAAATTACGCGGCAAAACAGCGGTGGTCACCGGGGCTGCTGGCGGGATCGGAGCGGCGGTAGCGACGTTGTTCGCTGCCGAGGGCGCGCGGGTGATTTTGTGCGACGTACTCGAGAACGAGGGCCGCGCGACATCAGCCGCAATTAACGGCGACACACTGTTCCAATCACTCGATGTGACCGACGAGGATAGCTGGATGGCTCTTAGCCAAGCATTCGGGACGATCGACATCTTGATCAACAACGCTGCGATTGCCATCGCCGACATCATCACCAATATGTCAAAAGCCGATTTTGAAAAAGTGATGGCAGTCAATGTGGTGGGCCCGTTCCTGGGCATAAAGCATCTGGCGCCCGGCATGATCGCACAAGGCGGTGGCGCGATCATCAACATTTCCTCCAACCAGGGGTTAATCGCATCCAATGCAATGGCAGCTTATGCGTCAAGCAAGTGGGCATTACGCGGCCTATCCAAGGTCGCAGCACTCGAACTCGGAACCATGGGCGTCAGAGTGAACACCGTTTTTCCCGGGCCGGTCAACACCCGAATGGGCAATCCCGCAGATATTGCCGAACAGGACCTCAACCAGCATCCCTCGCTCCAGCGTCAGCCGATCCGTCGCGTCGCTCATCCATCGGAGGTCGCCCCACTTTGCCTGTTCCTTGCCAGCGATGATGCTTCTTACATCACCGGTTCCGAAGTGACCGTCGATGGAGGTATGACCATCGGTCAATATATAGATTTCCTGCCGGGCGGCGATTGACCGCAGCAACACGGAGAAAACCATGACCGACATCGATTCAACCACTCGTAACAAGCAGGCGATCAAGGATTACTGGGCGGCGATCTTGGCAGGCGACATGGAGGGAATGCTGTCTTTTATTCACGATGATGCCCGGCTGCAGACGATCGGCGACATGCCGATCTGCGGTGTCCGCACCAAGAAGGATTTTATCGACGCGATGCTGGTGATGAACCGCTCGCTCGCAGGTCCGGGCGAAGTCCATCTCGGCGA
>JBFKAE010000062.1:0-16953 GCA_041621755.1 Sphingomonadaceae bacterium
AGGGACTTAAAATCCCTCGATCCTCGGATCGTGCCGGTTCGATTCCGGCCGTGGGCACCAGCGGCTTGCAAAGCCCCAAACAAAAAAGCCGCCGCTGCGGGGTCATCGCAGCAACGGCTTTTTCGCGGGGAAGTTACGCTGGTTTTAAAGGCCCGACGTATCCATCGGGGTCAGGTTGGTTGCCGCGGAAGCATTTGCGGCACGTACATCGTCAGGCGCCGCGATCAATCCGCGACCCTTCAGATAGCCATCGGGACCCCATGCCGCTTCGCTCGAATATTCGGCGAGGAAAGCCGCAAGTGCGGGTTTGGCGCGCAAATGCTCGCCTTTCACATAGATGTATAGCGGACGCGAAGCGGGGTATGCGCCGCTGGCGATCGCGGCATATTCGGGGACAACACCGGCCATTTTAACGCCCTCGACCTTATCGAGATTTTCTTCCAGATAGGAATAGCCGAAAACGCCGAGCGCAACCGGGTTCGACACCAGCTTCTGCACGATCAGATTGTCGTTTTCACCCGCTTCGACAAACGGACCATCCTCGCGCAACTTGGTGCAGCGTTCCCTGAAGGCGTCTTCATCACTGTCTTTCAGCGCCTTGATATTATCAAAGGTTTGGCAGCCAGCTTCCATCACCAGTTCGTTGAACGCATCGCGCGTGCCCGATGTCGGTGGCGGGCCAAGCACTTCGATCTTGCGGTTTGGCAGCGCCGGGTCGACCTGATTCCAGGTCTTGACGTCGTTCTTGCTGCCATCGGGCTTGCTTGCAGCGAGTGCGAGGAAAATATGACGCGGTGTCAGGTCGAGATCGGCTGTCGCCTTGGCCTGCGCGATGGCGATGCCGTCAATACCGACCTGAACCTCGACAATCTGCTGGACGCCGTTTGCATTGCACAGCGCGACTTCGCTTTTCTTGATGCGCCGCGACGCATTGGCAATGTCAGGATGTTCGATGCCAACGCCACCGCAAAACAGCTTCATGCCGCCACCCGTGCCGGTCGATTCCACGATCGGCGTTTCGGCTGATGGATATTTGCGCTTGAAGGTTTCGGCGACCGCCGTTGTAAACGGATAGACTGTCGATGAACCGACGATGCGGATCGCCGGACCTGCAACATTGACGGCGTTCGTATTGGCTCCGGCGGCGTCGCCTGTCGGCGCTGCGGGTTTTGAATCGCAGGCGGCAAGCGCCGCAAGGCTGAGACCAAGAAGTGCGTATTTTGCTGTGCGCATGACGTTTTAATGCTCCATATTGGGAAGACTGTTCACTTGGGAATGCGGCCTAGTCCTCTTCTATGACGCTTTGGTGACAGTTAAATGTCAGTCACATGAAGCCTGCGCTCGGTATGACCGGATCGGCGGAATCTTTCCCGTTTTCTCAGTGCGCGGCGTTCCAGTTCTCGCCGATGCCGACATCGACAACGAGATCGACGTCAAGCTCGACAACCGGCGCACAGGCATTTTGCATGACCTCGGCGATGACCTTGCCCGCAGCCTCCGCCTTGTCCCCGGGCACTTCAAAGACCAGTTCGTCATGCACCTGCATCAACATTCTGGCCTCCGCCAGCCCTGCCGCCTCAAGCGCCGGTTCCATGCGGATCATGGCGCGGCGGATGATGTCGGCTGCCGTACCCTGAAGCGGCGCGTTGACCGCGGCGCGTTCGGCAAAGCCGCGCTCATTGGGGTTTGACGATTTGATGCGCGGCGTGTGTGTGCGTCTGCCGAACAGGGTTTCGACATAGCCCTGCTCGCGCGCGGCAAGTTTCGTGACTTCCATATATTTCTGGATGCCTGGAAAGCGTTCGAAATAGGTCTTGATATAGTCCGCCGCCTCGCTGCGTCCGATACCCAGGTTGCGCGCAAGGCCGAACGCGGAAATGCCGTAGATAATGCCGAAATTAATGGCTTTGGCCTGTCGGCGTACCGACGGGTCCATGCCTTCGATTGGCACACCGAACATTTCACTTGCCGTCAGCGCGTGAATATCAAGCCCGTCCTTGAACGCCTGCTTCAACTGCGGAATGTCGGCGATCTGGGCCAGCAGGCGCAGCTCGATCTGGCTATAGTCGGCGGCGAGCAGGACATTGCCCGGTTCGGCGACGAACGCATCGCGGATCTTGCGGCCTTCTTCGGTGCGGATCGGGATATTCTGCAGATTGGGGTCGGTCGATGACAGGCGGCCGGTTGTGGTCGAGGCGAGCGCATAGCTGGTGTGCACGCGGCTGGTATCGGGATTGATCTGGGCCTGCAGCGCATCGGTATAGGTCGATTTCAGCTTGGCGAGCTGCCGCCAGTCAAGCACACGCTGGGCAAGCACCACGCCGTCCGCCGCCAGCTTGTCGAGCACGTCGACATCGGTTGAATACGCCCCGGTCTTGCCCGATTTCTTGCCGCCCTGCAGTCCCATCTTGCCGAACAATATCTCGCCAAGCTGACGCGGCGAGGCGATGTTGAATTTTTCCCCGGCAAGTTCGGTGATCTCTGCCTCATAGCGTTCAAGCCCCTGCGCGTAATCGGCTGACAGGCGCGACAGCGCGGCGCGGTCGACCTTGACCCCGCGCATCTCCATCCGCGCCAGCACCGGCACCAGCGGGCGCTCCAGCGTCTCGTAGACGCTGGTCATATGTTCACGCCACAATCGAGGCTTCAGATGCTGCCACAGGCGATAGGTGATGTCCGCGTCCTCGGCGGCATAATCCTTCGCCTTGTCGAGCGGGATCTGGTCGAAGGTCTTTTTCGCCTTGCCCGTCCCTGCGACCTCCTTGAACGGGATCGGCTTGTGGCCAAGCAGCCGCTCCGACAGTCCATCCATGCCATGCCCGCCGCCAATCTCCTGCCCGCAGTCAAGCGCGTAGGAGATCAGCATCGTATCATCGAACGCGCCAAGCATGACGCCGTGCCGCGCCAGCACCTTCATATCATATTTAAGGTTCTGCCCGATCTTGAGCGTGGCGCGGTCCTCGAGCATCGGCCGCAGGATATCGAGCGCTTCAGCCCGGTCGATCTGTTTCGGCGCTTCGCCAAGCAGGCCCTCGTCCGCGACATGGGCAAGCGGGATGTAGCAGGCCTTGTTCGGCCCGAGCGCAAGACTGATCCCGACAAGATTCGCCTGCATTTCATCCAGACTGTCGGTTTCGGTGTCGACAGCGACAAGCCCCGCCGCCTCGGCGTCCGCCACCCAGGCTTTCAGCCGGTCAACATCCTGCACCAGTTCATAATCGTCATGTTTGACAGCGACGAGGTCCGGTTCAAATTTTTCGGGCGTACTTGCCACCGGCGCACCGCCTTCTTCGGCGATATGCCTGCCAAGCTTGGCAAGCAGCGACTTGAAGCCGTGCTTGGCCAGAAATGCGCTCAAGGGTTCATGCGGTGGGTCCTGCAGCGCGAAATCCGAAATCGGCTCGGACAGCGGCCAGTCTTCTTTCAACGTCACCAGCACGCGCGACATGCGGATATCGTCGGTGGCATTCTGGATCGATTCGCGCAGCTTGTCGCGCTTGATCTCGCCCGCCCGCGCGATCAGCGTTTCAACATCGCCAAACTCCTGAATGAGCTGGGCGGCGGTCTTTGGCCCGACACCGCGAACGCCGGGAATATTGTCCGACGTATCACCCATCAGCGCCAGCAGCTCGCCGACCTTTTCAGGCGGGACGGAGAATTTCTCCTCGACCTCTTTTGGCGTGATGCGCAGGTTTTTCATGGTGTCGAGCATGTCGATACCACCACCGACAAGCTGCATCAGATCCTTGTCCGACGATACGATCGTCACCTTCATCCCGTCCTTGGCCCCCGCAACGGCATAGGCAGCGATAATATCGTCGGCTTCAACGCCCATTTCCTCGATGCAGGGCACCGAAAATGCCTTCACCGCATCGCGGATCAGCGGGAATTGCGGCACAAGGTCTTCAGGCGCTGGCGGGCGATTGGCTTTGTATTCGGGATAAATCTCGTTCCTGAAGCTCTTGCCCGATGCATCAAGCACAACGGCAAGATGCGTTGGGCTTTCATCATTGTTCAGCTCTTCGATCAGCTTCCACAACATCGTCGTAAAGCCATAGACGGCATTGACCGGCGTGCCTTCGGGGTCCGTCATCGGCGGCAGGCGGTGATAGGCGCGAAAAATAAAACTCGACCCGTCGACGAGGTAAAGATGCTGCTTTTGATCTGTCATGGCCGGAGGTTTAGCAGGCGAGCGCCAGCCATGCGAGAGGGCGATTGCACCAATCAGTTCGGCGCGAGTATCGTATCCTCGGCCACCGGCAGCATATCGGGAAAATCGGTATTGTAATGCAGTCCGCGGCTTTCCTTACGGCGCAAAGCCGATTTTACGATCAGGTCGGCGGTCTGCAACAGGTTGCGCAGTTCGATCAGGTCGGGCGTGACACGGAAATGCCCATAATAATCATCAACCTCCTCGCCCAGAAGCTTGATGCGATGCGCGGCACGCTCAAGCCGTTTTGTGGTGCGCACGATACCGACATAGTTCCACATGAAGCGCCGGATTTCCGTCCAGTTCTGCTTGATGACCACCTCTTCATCGCTGTCGGTGACGCGGCTTGCATCCCACGGCCGGATCGTGGGCGGCGGCGGCAGGTCGGACCAGTTTTCAAGGATATGTTTTGCCGATGCGCCGCCAAAGACAAAGCATTCAAGCAGGCTGTTCGACGCCAGACGGTTGGCGCCGTGCAGCCCGCTTTCCGACACCTCACCGGCAGCATAAAGCCCCGGCAGATCCGTGCGGCCATTCAGATCGATCAGCACACCACCACAGGTATAATGCTGCGCCGGAACCACCGGAATCGGCATGCGCGTCATATCGATGCCAAGCCCCAACAGCTTCTCATAAATATTCGGGAAATGCCCCTTCACGAAATCATCAGGCTTGTGACTGATATCGAGGTGCACAAAATCAAGGCCAAGACGCTTGATCTCATTGTCGATCGCGCGCGCCACGATATCACGCGGTGCAAGCTCGGCGCGTTCGTCAAAATTCGGCATGAAGCGTTCGCCGGTCTCGGGAATCTTCAAATGCCCGCCCTCGCCACGCACGGCTTCGGTGATCAGGAAATTCTTGACCTCAAAATTATAAAGACAGGTCGGATGAAACTGCATCATTTCCATGTTGGAAATCCGGCATCCCGCACGCCAGGCCATCGCAATACCGTCGCCCGTCGCCCCGCGCGGCGCGGTCGAAAACAGATAGACGCGCCCCGCACCGCCGGTCGCAAGGATCGTCGCACGCGCTGTAAAGGTCTCGACTTTCCCGCTCGCACGGTTGAGCGCATAGGCACCCCAGACATGGCCATCGCCCGAATAGCGCTCCTTGTGGCGGCTGGTGACAAGATCAATCACCGCCATGTCGGGGATAAGCGTGATGTTGGGCTGCGCAGCGGCGGCGCGTTCAAGCGCCTGCTGCACGGCCCAGCCCGTCGCATCATCGACATGGACGATCCGGCGGTGGCTATGTCCGCCCTCGCGCGTCAGGTGCCAGCGCTCGTCATCACCGGGATTGAATGGCACGCCCAGTCCCGACAAATGCTCGATCGCCGCCGGTGCGTTTTCGACAACAAACTCGACCGTTTCACGGCGGTTGAGGCCCGCGCCTGCAACCATCGTATCGTCAATATGGCTTTCAAACGTATCGCCGGCTTCAAGAACCGCGGCAATACCGCCCTGCGCCCAGCTTGTTGATCCGGCGGAAAGCGCACCTTTCGAGAGAACGCCGACCTTTAATTTTGGCGCCAGGTTCAACGCAGCCGTCAGCCCGGCCGCGCCCGAGCCAATGACAAGAACATCAAATTCGCGTGTCACGCCGCGGCAGTCCGGGTGAGATTGAGAAAAACATCCTCAAGATCAGCCTCTCGCGTCGATACATCAGAGACACCCAGCCCCTTGCTGCTCAGCGCCTGTAACAATTTCCCGGCATCGGTCCTGGTCTTGTCATAGGTAATGACAAGCTCGCGCGTGCCTTTCAGCTCGACCTTCTCGGCGGGCAAGCCGTCGGGAACAGCGTCTATATCCGTATCGACCGTGACAATCAGGCACTTTTCGTGCGCACTGGCGAGCAATTTGCCCGTCTCGTCATTGGCGATAACCTCGCCATGATTGATAATGGCAATGCGGTCGCAAAGTTCCTCGGCTTCCTCCAGATAATGCGTCGTCAGCACGATCGTCGTGCCCGCAGCGTGCAATTCGCGGACATAGGTCCAGAGCTGCTGGCGAAGTTCGATATCAACGCCCGCCGTCGGTTCGTCGAGAATCAGGATCGGCGGGTTGTGAACAAGCGCCTTGGCGATCAGCAATCGCCGCTTCATGCCGCCCGACAAGGTGCGCGCATAAGCATGCGCCTTGTCGTCCAGTTTCAGCGCTTTCAATATTTCCATCGACCGGCGCCTGGCCTTCGGCACACCATAAAGCCCGGCTTGCAGGTCGAGCGCTTCAAGCGGCGTGAAAAATGCATCGAACAGGATTTCCTGCGGCACAATACCAATGGCGCGCTTGGCGTTCTTGGTCTGGTGGTCGATATCGAACCCCCAGATATTCGCAGACCCGCCCGTTTTGTTGACGAGACCGGCAAGAATATTGATGAGCGTCGACTTGCCCGCACCATTCGGCCCAAGCAGGCCAAAAATTGTCCCGCGCGGAATATCAAAGCTGACGCCTTTCAGCGCGCGCTTGCCGTCCGCATAGGTTTTTTCAAGGTTCCGAATTTCAATCGCTGGTTGCATGGGACATGCGCATAGCCCAGCCCCCTGCAACCCGCAAAGCAACTTCTTTACCCCGAAAGCGATCAGGCAGCGTCAATCATCCTGACGATCTCGTCGGATGGCAGGTTGGTCGCCTCTTTGCCGATCTCTGCGACCAGACGATCAAGAACGTTCTTGTGATAATGTCGGCGCATCTCGCCAAGAGTCGCGGGCGGGGCGATGATGACAAGCTTTTCAAAACGCTTTTCCATCGCTCGCCGGTTCAGAACATCGGTCATTTCCGCCGCAAATCGATCTTCGGAAACCTGATGAAAATCGGTCTCGTCATATGCGCTCGACCGTACATTGTCACTTTCGAACATGCGTCCGGGTCGGTCCGAACCTTGCTCGGTCGTTTTCGGATTATCCTGAGCCACCTCACGGATGACCTGCAGATCGGGATGAACCGTGTCACCCACATTGACGAGCAGTAAAAATTTTCGTCCATCGGCAACACAGATTTCTGTCTTGTGTGGAAGAATCACAAGTGGCCTCCTTTCCTCCTCATATGCTTATACAGCAAACTGGACTTGCGGGTGAGTGTCGTCACCGGCATAGACCCAGAGCCATGCATGACATTCGCTATATCAGAGACAATGCGGCCGAGTTTGATCGAGGTCTATCTCGCCGCGGCATCCCGCCCAAAGCTGCCGACATAATCGAGCAGGACGCCGCGCTGCGTGCCGTCATTACCGAATTGCAGACCGCGCAGGCCCGTCGTAACGAGGCCTCAAAGGCGATCGGCGCAGCCAAGGCAAAGGGCGATGACGCGACCGCCAAAGCCCTGATGGACGAGATCGCCGCGCTGAAAACCCGTACCCCGGAACTTGAAGAACGCGAACGCGCGCTCGGCGAAGCGCTGAAGCTCTTATTGTCGGGCCTGCCGAACCTGCCTGCCGCAGACGTCCCCGACGGTCCCGATGAAAGCGCGAATGTCGAGGTCCGCACATGGGGTGAAAAACCTGCGTTCGACTTCACGCTAGGGGAGCATGACACCGTCGGCGCGCCGCTCGGGCTGGATTTTGAAAGCGCGGCCAAATTATCGGGCGCGCGCTTTGCCGTGCTTCAGGCCGGAGCAGCGCGTTTGCACCGGGCACTGGCGCAGTTCATGCTCGACACACAGATCGCGGCCGGATTTACCGAAACCATCCCGCCGCTGCTGGTCCGCGACGAGGCGATGTTTGGGACCGGGCAGCTTCCCAAATTCGCCGAGGATTCGTTTCGAACCGATAATGGCTACTGGCTGATCCCGACGTCCGAAGTGTCGCTGACCAATCTGGTCGCCGGACAAATCATCGACAGTGCAAGCCTGCCGCGCCGCTATACCGCGCTCACTCAATGTTTCCGCTCCGAAGCCGGGTCGGCGGGCCGCGACACCAAAGGCATGATTCGCCAGCATCAGTTCGAAAAAGTCGAAATGGTCGCGATCACGACGGCAGACACGTCCGATGCGGAACATGAACGCATGACAGCGTGCGCCGAAGCCATTTTGCAGGCCCTTGGCCTGCACTACCGGGTCATGCTGCTTTCGACCGGCGACATGGGATTTGGTGCGCGGAAAACCTATGACCTTGAAGTCTGGTTGCCCGGGCAAAACGCCTATCGTGAAATCTCAAGCGTTTCGAACTGCGGCGATTTTCAGGCGCGGCGCATGAATGCCCGGACGCGTGCCGCTGGCGAAAAACAGACCGAATTTGTCCACACGCTCAATGGCTCGGGCCTCGCCGTAGGACGCACATTCGTCGCCGTTCTTGAAAATTACCAGCAGGCCGATGGGTCTGTCATCATTCCAGACGCACTGAAATCCTATATGGGCGGCATCGAACGCCTGACGGCAAAAGGTTGAAACCATAATGAGAATTCTCGTCACCAATGATGATGGCATTCATGCGCCGGGTATTGCCATTCTTGAAGACATCGCCCGCCAGTTGAGCGACGATGTCTGGGTCATCGCGCCAGCCGAAGAACAATCGGGCGCTGGCCATTCGCTGACACTGACCGTGCCGATCCGGCTCATTCCGATGGGTGAAAAACGCTACTCGGTCCGTGGCACCCCGACCGACAGCGTGATGATGGCGCTTGGCCATGTTTTGAAGGACAATCCACCCGACCTCGTGCTTTCAGGCGTCAATCTCGGCGCAAACCTTGCCGAGGACGTGACCTATTCGGGTACGGTATCGGCGGCGATGGAAGGCACGCTTTATGGCGTACGATCGATCGCGCTCAGTCAGGTCCTACGCGATTTACCAAAAAAAGAAGCGTTCGAAACCGCCAAAGCCTGGGGTGTAAAGGTCGTCAAAGCGCTGATCGAGGCGGAATGGGATGCAGGCGTCTTGATGAACGTCAATTTTCCACCTGTCGCTCCCGACGACGTTGCAGGCATTCTCGTCACCGAACAGGGATTTCGCGACTATGGTCAGACGATGATCGAAAAGCGTCGCGACACGCGCGGACTGCCTTATTACTGGTTCGGGCTTGGCCGCGAAGCCTCCCAACCCGGCCATGAAACCGATCTGAAAGCCATGAAGTCGTCACATATTTCGATCACGCCGCTGCATCTCGACATGACCCATTATGCAACGATTGCAAAGCTGCGCAGCGCGCTAAAAGACATTTAACCACGATAGGCGATTCAAATCGGATTTCGACTGCGCTAGAAGCAGACGCCATGTATCGATTTCTGCTTCTTGCCTGTCTGGCATCCGCCGCCTGCGCGCCGGTGGGGCGTCCCTATTTTCCAGAACCGCTGCGCCCTGCACCCGCTGCAGCGCCTGAACCGGCAAAGCCCGCGCCACCTGCGTGGAAGCCCCGCAAAGTCGTTGCGGACGCTGTCGACGTTGCAGAAACGAGCATCACTGTGATGTCGGGCGACAGCCTGTCGGTCATTGCCGAACGTACTGGCGCTTCGATCGAAGCCATTGCCGTCGAAAATGGCATCGCTCCGCCTTATGTCATCCATCCCGGGAAGGTGCTTAAAATTCCGGCCGGGCGCTATCACAGCGTCAAATATGGTGAAACCGGCATTGCGATTGCGCGCGCCTACAGCGCGGACTGGGATCAGGTGATCGCCGCCAACCATCTTTCGGAACCCTATTTGTTGCGCGTCGGCCAGAAATTGCGCCTGCCAACAAAAGAAGCCGAACGGCAGATGACGCCCGCTGAACGCGCGGCCGCCTTCACGCTCGATATTGATGACCTGATTTCAGGCAGTCAGCCCGCTGTCGCTGAATCGAGGACCGAAGCCGAAACGCAGCGCTCGGGCTATGAAGCGCCATTACCGTCGCCGCCGACCTTCAACGGACGTTTCATCGTTCCCGTGGAAGGCCGACTGATCAGCGGTTTTGGCGCGAAAGACGGCGGTCTTTACAATGATGGCATCAATATTCGCAGCAACGCGGGAACGCCCATCCGCGCGGCGGCGGACGGTGTTGTCGCTTATGCAGGCGATGGCATAGAAGGCTTTGGAAACCTTGTACTTTTAAAGCATGCGGACGGCTGGGTCACCGCCTATGCCCACGCCAAGGATCTGCTGGTCATTCGCGGCGACACGGTTCGTCAGGGCGACCCCATTGCCCGCGTAGGATCGTCCGGTTCGGTCGACTCGCCGCAGTTGCATTTCGAGATTCGCCAGGGCCGTAAAGCCGTCGACCCCCGAAAGCACCTGCCCCCCCTCAACTGACGCTCGGATCAGCCGATCATGTCGTAAACAATGCGCCGCAGCTGCTTGCGGCTAAGACCAGCATGCGGCTTCTGCTGCACGGCTTGCACTGTCGTCGATGCATGACGCGCACCTGTGTGACGTCGTCTCGCCCGGCCTTTGCGGCGGGCGGGTGTAATAATTTCGGATATCATATCATTCTTTCTTCAGCGCTGCTGCAGGCATGGCCTGGCGCGCTTTCCTGTCGGATGGTCCGACGTAAAATAAGCTGGTGCCGGGCGGCTGCGAATGATCGCGCCGCCCGGATCACCGGTAACGTCAGCTATATTATGCTGATTTCAGGTTTACCGCGCTCTGACGGCCGCGCTTGTCGTCCTCCAGATCGTAGGAAACGCGCTGGTCCTTGTCGAGCGTGTGCATACCAGATGCTTCAACAGCACTGATATGGACAAACGCATCATTGCCTGAACCTTCAGGCTCGATGAAACCATAGCCCTTCTGGGCGTTGAAAAATTTTACTGTGCCGATTGGCATATCTTGTCTCGATATATTTAGTGATCGTACCCGCACGCCGTATGGCGGACGGAGCCTTGGCTGCTTGTTCTGAAATGGAGTGCCTGGGAATTGATGCCGGGGCGCCGCAAATCGTCGCGCGCAACGTCAGCGGTGCCGATATAGGCTATTCTCGGTTAATTTACAATGACTGACGCTGATCGGCATTTTTGAACGGTTGCACGAGCATTCTATCAAGGCGCAGATCCTCGCGTGAACGAAAGACTTCAAGCCCGATCATCATGCCTGTATGCCCAGCCACAGGCTGTCCCCGGTAGGTACCGAACAGGCGATCCCACCACGGCAGGTTGAATCCGAAATTGCTGTTGGTTTCGCACTTGTCGACCGAATGATGCACCCGGTGCATGTCTGGCGTCACCAGCAGCAACCGTACGATCCGGTCCATCGCTTGCGGCAGCTTGAAGTTTGCGTGATTGAACATCGCCGTGGCGTTGAGCGCGATTTCAAAAACGATGACAGCAACTGCCGGTGGCCCAAGCAGCGCGATGACACCGAATTTGATCAGCATCGAAATTACGATCTCAACAGGATGAAAACGTACGCCTGTCGTCACATCAATATCAAGATCGCTGTGATGCATACGATGAAAGCGCCAGAGGATCGGCACATAATGAAACATCACATGCTGCGCCCATATGGCAAGGTCGAGCACAAGAAGCGAAACAACAAATCCGAACCAAAATGGCAGATCGACGAGGTTGAGCACCCCCCACCCGCGCTCTGCGGCCAATCCCGCCATGCCGACGGCGGCAACGGGAAACAGGACGCGCAGCAACAGCGTGTCGATAAAAACAATGCCAAGATTGCCCGTCCAGCGCAGGCGGCGACTATAGTGGCGCGCGCGACGCGGCATCAGCGCCTCAAGCCCCGCCATCAGAACCAGAACACCGGCAAAAGCTGACAGCCGGACGAGAGGTTCGTTCGCGAGGATCGTTTCCAACACGGCTAGATAAACATCTTCCCCGGGTTCATGATGTTCTTGGGATCAAGAGCTGCTTTCACC
Organism: Sphingomonadaceae bacterium; assembly: GCA_041621755.1. Classification (GTDB taxonomy): domain Bacteria; phylum Pseudomonadota; class Alphaproteobacteria; order Sphingomonadales; family Sphingomonadaceae; genus Sphingosinicella. Next base: position 11,981 of record JBFKAE010000062.1, read on the forward strand.
GCCCGCATCGCAGCAAGTTTCGCAGGATCGCCAAGCCGCGCCAGTTCATGCGCCTTCAGCGTGCCAATACCATGTTCGGCGCTGATCGATCCGCCATAGACGGCAATAATATCATAGATCCTCGCACTGATCGCCTCTTGCTGTGCCAGTAATGCCTGGCGCTCATCTGGCCCCAAGGCGCGAACATTGAAATGCACGTTGCCATCGCCAAGATGCCCGAAGGCGAACACCCGCGCACCGGGCCATTCACGCTCGATCACCTCCGTTCCCTCCGCCATGAATCGCGGCATATCGGAGACGGGTACAGAAACATCATGATGCAATGCCGGACCATCGACACGCTCCGCCTCTGCAATCATTTCACGCAACTGCCAGAGGGCAGCCGACTGCGCATGGCTTTCGGCGATAACCGCGTCAGCGACCAACCCGTCTTCAAGCGCGCCTGCTAGCGCTGCTTCAAGCGCCGTCCGCATGGTATCGCCCGCCGCCGCCGACGTTGCTTCGGTCAGAACATACCACGGATACTCCCCGGCAAAAGGATCGCGTGTCCCGGGAATATGTTCCGTAACGAGGCGCAGCGCTTCGCGCGGCATGATTTCAAAACTGTCGACATTGTCGCCGGTCGCGGCACGCAGGCGCCCGAGCAGGTCGAGCGCCGCATCGGGGTTGGCAATGCCGACCATCGCGGTTGCCACCTCGCGCGGGGCTGGCGCCAGCCGCAAAGCCGCTGCCGTCACAAACCCAAGCGTCCCTTCACCGCCGATCAGCAGTTGTTTAATGTCATAGCCGCTATTGTCCTTACGCAGCGGCTTTAGCTGGTTGAGGACACTGCCATCGGCAAGCACCGCTTCAAGTCCCAGCACCTGCGCGCGCATAGCGCCATAACGCAATACCTGTGTGCCGCCCGCATTGGTTGAAATCAGGCCGCCGACTGTAGCACTGCCTTTCGCACCAAGCGACAATGGAAACATACGATCCTCCGCCGCGACAGCCGTATGCAGCGTTTCCAGAACAACCCCGGCCTCTGCCACTACCGAAAAATCCGCAGCATCAATTTTACGAATGCGATTCATGCGCTGCATTGAAACAAGCAGGCACACCCCGTCCGTTTCAGGGATGCCTGCACCAACAAGGCCAGTATTCCCCCCCTGCGGCACCAGCCCCGTGCCTGTCTCGTTCGCCAGCCGTACGATCCTCGCCAGTGTTTCAGTGTCCTTGGGCAGAAGCATGAGTGGCGTGACGCCAGTCTTTTTCCCACGCCAATCGGTAAGGTGCGGCGATAATCGGGCAGGATCATCGCTCCAGCCACCATCGCCCGCGGTCTCACGGAAGCGGGCAAGCAGGTTTTCATCGGGGATCAAATTTGAGGGCATAGAATTTTATTTCACTCAAACCGTAACAAACTGCAAGTATCATAGGCTGACAACACTACGGGGCCTGACCCCGTATCGGAGGACTGTACCTCTTAAAAGCAACAGCATATCTGACTTAAAACGTTGCAAAAATACAACGATGAGGCGTTCCTGACGTCATTTCGCGGCGAAAGCATCAGGATTGCTGGACAACACGCGAAATTCAGAGTTTCTATACACATCTACGCTATGGGAGAGGTATCGCAATATTATCGCCACCTTATAGCGGCACCAGGTCCGCCACAAACAGTAAACTTAAACGCCTTGGGAAGGATGCTGTTATGCAATCACCATATCGCCGCGCGCGCATTGCTCTTGTTTCCAGCGCATCAGCGCTTGCCGTTCTGACGACCAGCCCCGTTCTTGCACAAGACGCTGCGTCGGTGGAAGATTACGATACCAATATCATCATCGTCACCGCACAAAGACAGGCAGAATCCCTGCAAGATGTACCGGTTGCGGTCAGCGCCTTTACCTCCGAAATGCTGGAAAGTCAGCAGATCGAAAACACGCTCGACCTGCAACAGAGCCTGCCGAGCACGACCTTTACCAAAGGTAATTTTACCACCTCGAACATCACTATCCGTGGCATTGGTTCCGCTGGTGTCGCAGCATCGAGCGATCAGGGTGTCGGCGTCCATTTCAATGATATGCCGATGTTCGTTTCGCGTCTGTTTGAAACAGAATTTTACGACATGGAGCGTATCGAAGTGCTGCGCGGACCGCAGGGCACATTGTTCGGACGCAATGCGACAGGCGGCGTCATCAACCTAATCACCGCCCGCCCCAAAGCCAATTTCGGCGCATCGGGCGAAGTCCAGTATGGCAATTATGACACAAAGCAGGTCAAAGGCATGCTGAACCTGCCATTCGGCGATATCGGTGGCGCGCGTTTTGCGGGCACCTACCAGAATCGCGACGGCTTCACCAACAACCTCTATACCGGTAACGATATTGACGGTCGCAACAGCTTTTCGTTGCGTGGCTCCGTACAACTCAACCCGGGCGATGCGACGACGCTCAACATCGTCACGCAGTATTTCAAGGAAAAATCCAACCGCTCCCGTATCCAGAAACAGCTCTGCGCGACCGACGCGACAGCGATCCTGGGCTGTCGCCCCGACCAGTTGAGTAACGGCGTTGTAAACGCCGACGCCACGCTGGCTTCAATCCTGACCAGCCGGGAGTTTTTCTACATTGCCGGCGCTGGCGCACTTGCACCATTTTCGCTTGGAAGCGTCTATGGATCTGACGGGCACGTCTACTCAAATGCGGTCAATCCAGCTGGCGTCCGTACCATGGCGCTTGATTTCGAACCCGTGTATCGTGCTGAGGAACTCATTGTACAAGCCGAGCTTGAGCACGACTTCGACAACTTCACCGTTACACTGAACGGCGGGTACACTGACAACAGCGTACTGTCGCAAACTGATGCAAGCTTCAACGTTTCGAATAGCCTGGCAACCAATGTCGGCTACCAGACACTGCTCGGTGCAGCACAAGCAGGCAATCCGACCGCACAGTTTTTCCTGTCTCAGCCACAATTCAGCGGTAACCAGCTTTGTGTGTCCCGGCCTGACGAACTCAATGCAGGTGCTATTGCCGGTCGCATTTATGACTGCGCTGGCAATACAATCGACTTTGATCAGTCAAACAACAATTACCGCCAGTGGAGCCTTGAAGCCCGAGTTGCTTCCGACCTCGATGGACCGGTGAACTTTCTGCTCGGTGGCCTATATCTAAACGCCAAGGGCGAGAGCAACTATTACGTCATGGCGAGCCAGCTTGACTATGCATCGTTGATGCTTGGCGGTGGTGCAGGCGTCCTCGCGGCACCATTTTTCAACAGCGACACAATCCTCAACAAGCTGGAAACCTATGGTGTTTTTGGCGAGCTATATTATGAGCCGAGCGACACGTTGAAACTTACCGCGGGCTTGCGCTATTCCAACGACAAGAAAACCGTGCATGACCGTTCAGCACTGCTATCGGTCCGGGTGCCGTTCGGTACGCAGGATGCCAACGCAGCCGGCATTGCACCACCCCGGATGATCTCACGCTCTTTTGACGAAATCACCGGTCGCTTTGTCATTGACTGGAAGCCTGAGGTTGCGTTCACAGACGACACGCTCGTCTATGCGAGCTTCTCACGCGGTACCAAGCCCGGCGGCATCAATCCACCATTCGATGCGGCACTTTTCATTGCGCCCGAGACTTTCGCACCTGAAATCATAAATGCCGTGGAGATCGGCACCAAAAACACGTTCTCGGACGGCGCATTGCAACTCAACCTGACGGGTTTCTATTACGATTATAAGGATCTGCAGGTCAGTCGTATCGTCAATCGGACATCGTTTGAAGACAATACTGACGCCACCATTTACGGTGTCGAACTTGAAACCATCGTTCGTCCGACGCGCGGCTTTACGGTCAACGCCACGGCGTCCTACCTCAAAACCAAGATCAAGGATCTTCAGCTCGTCAATACGCGCGATCCGTCGGGCGGACGTGACGATGTACTGATTATCAAGGATCTTCAGCAGGCGGCAAACTGCGCCGTCATCCCGACTGTGCAGGGTTCGATCCCGATCGCACAAACCGCCGCGATCGTGAATGCCTTCAACAATGGCCTATCGGCAGCTGTCGGCAATCCAGGGATGCTGCAACCCGCCGTTCCGGTACCCGGCACCAATACAATGGGCGCGTTTTCTGTCTGTAGTCAGCTCGCTGGCTTCCTTGCGACATCTTTCCCGGGCGCATATCAGTTGAACCCGACACCAAGCGGTGGTGTTTTGCTTCCATCGGGCGTCGAAGTTGACCTCTCGGGCAACGAACTGCTCAATTCGCCGAAGTGGAAATTCTCGCTCGGCGCGCAATATCAGATCGAGCTGGCGAGTGGCTGGCTCATCACACCACGTGCCGACCTGCATTTCACTGGCGAAGCGTACGGATCGAACTTCAATCTCAACGTCGACAGGATGAAGGCGTATGAGATCGTCAATGCACAGATGACTGTCACCTCGCCTGATGATCGCTTCTACCTGCGCGGCTATGTGCAGAACCTGTTCGATACACAGGCAACAACCGGGATTTATATTTCCGATCCTGCCGTCGGCCTGTTCACCAACATCTTTACCGTTGAACCACGGACATATGGCCTTGCCGCTGGTTTTCGCTTCTGACAAAAGCTGAAAAACAAGGATCATGGGGCGGGGGAGCAATCCTCCGCCCCTTTTTACTGCTGCCATATTTTGCGGAATTCCTTGACTTTTCGTGCGTGACTGCCAATAGCGCGCTGGCGAACACGCACACCAAAGGTAAATTTCTTGAGCTTTCTTCAACTCGGCCTTTCGGACGAGCTTCTCGCGGCAGTGGCCGACAGCGGCTATAGCGAGCCAACACCGATCCAGAAGCAGGCGATTCCGCTTGTGCTGATGGGCCGCGACATTATCGGCGTCGCGCAGACCGGTACGGGCAAGACAGCGTCGTTTGTGCTGCCGATGATCGACATTCTCGCACAGGGCCGCGCACGGGCGCGCATGCCGCGCTCGCTGATCATTG
>JBFKAE010000063.1:0-16438 GCA_041621755.1 Sphingomonadaceae bacterium
ATATGGGCGCGGTCGAAACTGACATTATCAAGCCTCCGGACAATCTGCTCGATCTCGCCGGGGAGCTTCTCCAGAACCTCCACAGGCGTCTGGTAAATCACGCCAAGCCCAAGCACGACGCGGCGGCGATTGAACAGCGCATAGTTGCGGATACGCTCCTCAAGCAGCTTGGCGTTGGATACGGACACAAGCTCGCCTGAAATCGCACGCAGTCGCGTTGTCTTCAGGCCTATGGCCTCGACCGTGCCGGTCAAATCGCCGATATTGATGGTGTCGCCCTTCTTAAACGGCTTGTCGAACAATATAGCGAGCGCCGCAAAAAGGTCGGAAAAAATGCCCTGCGCGGCAAGACCGATCGCGATACCGCCAATACCAAGGCCTGCGACAAGCGCGGTGACATCGACGCCCAGATTGTCAAGAATCAGGATCACCGCCGTTGCCCAGATCGCCACATTGACGATCAGCCTGATGACCCCCATCGCCGAGACAAAGGTCGAATTGTCGTCCTCTTCCAACGCCGCGCGCCTGCCGATGATCGCGATAACGAACTCGCGAAGCCAGATCGCGCCCTGCAGAACAACGGCGATCATGAAAAATACAGCGACCGTCCGATGAAAGCTTGGCGGTGCATTGATCGACAGCGTCACCAGTTCGATAGAGATCGCCGCAAGAAAAAAGCTGCGCGTCCGCTGCAACATACGGGCGAGAAGCTCGCGCCAGCTATTGGGCTCAAGCTTTTCGGGTTTGCCGACAATCTTGCGCAGGAGTGCACGGAAAAGCACGAGTGCAAAATATAATGCGATTGCAACCGCGACATAGACCAGCACTGTGACGCTGTTATCCTGCGCCCAGAACCAGGCGCGTTCTACGGTCTCGATGCCCGATTTTGCCAGTTGCTCGTCTTTACCCAATATCTGCTCCCAAGTAAGTGAAAGATCATGCCCGGGCGCTCTTATGACGGTGCCGACATCGATTTTCCACCGCCAATTCGATACATTGCAGCGTCGAACTTCGCTATGTGGTCGCTGCAACACCATCAGGTGACGATGACACAGGAGCGCGCTTTCCAGGACCAAATTTCTCATCACCCTTATTGCCGAGGCGTTCGCGGCGCGCGATGTGCGACGCTGCGATCGTTATCGCCAACAGGTCATAATAAGGGGGCTGGAATGCAATCCCGACAAACATGGAACCGGCCAGATAGACCAGCATCGATATCACCATCATCTGGCCAAGGTCATGGTGCCAGGCATCGCCCGCGGCATCGCCTGTTCGCGCATTTTTCAACGACCAGGCGGATTTCAGCGCCACCATTATGATCGAAAGATAGAGCAGCAACCCGGGATAGCCCAGCTCTCCCAGCACCTCGAAAATGCTGTTGTGGAAGGCGCGCGCATTCTCTTTCACGGTGAATTCACTGACATTCATATTGTCTGCGTCACCAGTGCGGCGTTTGACATCGACGTCGAAGGAATTGATGCGATAGACGCCGAACCCGCCACCCAGCGGATTATCGGCGACATAGTCGATTGTCCATTTCCAGACAGCAATGCGCGTTGAAGCCGATGTATCCTCGTCAAACGTCTGTATCGTCGACATGCGGTCGGTGAAAGAGGATGGCAGCATCGGAATCGCTGCTGCCCCCGCCGCCAGCATCAACACCGCGTAAAGCACCTTGTGCTTGCTGACCAACCACAGCATTGCAGCAAGGATAGCACCGGCAACAAGCCCGGTACGCGCCTCGGCACCGACGGTCACAAGCAACATGGCAAACACGATACCGGCCGTCGCGAGCTTCGTTATAATATTGCGGGGTACGATCGTGTTATGCTTGTAGAGCCAAAGCGTAATCGGCACGAAAGCAAGCGATACAGTCGCAAGTGTGCTGCCTTCGTAAAGCCCGGAGTTGGACTTGACGAGGAACGACACGGTCCCATAACCGCCGCTCCCAAGCAGCGTTTTGATCCCGCCCGAGATCGTGATTGCCGACAGGCTGAGAATCATGGTGAAGGCCGCCGCTTCGACACGCCGACGCGTCGTCAGAACGAAGGGCAGGAAGACCGAAAATGCCAATCCCTTCCAAACCCAGTCCCATTTTTCAAACGCATGATCCTCGACCACCGCCCAGCCATAGGTATTGATCGTCGCGTAAAGCGCAAAAAGCAGAATCAGAACCTGCGCCAGTGAAATCCTAAATATATGTTTTTTATCAAAAAATGCATAAAATGCCAGCGCACCAAGCGCCATGATTAATGCAACTGGTGCGCTGTTCAAAAACCAGTAGGTCAGCGTTTGCGGCTGCAGAAAGTCAACCCAGATATAGCCAAGCGCCATGAAATACGGACGGCGGAACGACGCCAGAACGAACAGGCCAATGAATAGAATGAGGATAAGATCACGCATTAATGGCGCATCCTTGCCTTGTTGTCAGTTTGCGCTGCATTGTCCTTGGGCGTAGCGCCCAGCTTCGTCGACCCCCTATCGGGTTCATCAGAGGGCTGCGTAAAGCACCGCCACAAAATGATGACCAGCATCAGCTGAGAAACGACCAGCGCCAAGTTGTCGACCACGTAAGATATCCTGTTGCCTGCGCAGTGCACTGCGTGTTCGATTAGTGCTATACCAAGACGACTTAACATCAAGTGCACGCGTCCGCAAAGCAGCCCCCGCGCCACGCAATGCAAAAAATCTTGTCCTTCTCCCGCTTGCGTATCCATCGCGCATTGGCGATACGGGCCGAAGCCCAATTTTTGGCGACGGGGATGATAATGACGCAACAGGTGCACATGATCGCGGCGGCGCGACCAAATTTCATGAAAGTTGCGCCACTCTACCATGCACTGAAAGCCAGCGGCGACTTCAACCCCGTCCTTATCCACACCGGGCAGCATTATGACCCCAATATGTCGGACGACATATTTGCCGATCTCGACCTGCCTCCGCCCGACCATCATCTTGGCGTTGGTTCGGGCAGCCATGCCGAACAGACAGGCAAGGTGATGATTGCCTATGAACGCATCGCAATGGAATCGCGGCCGGACTGGCTGATTGTTGTCGGCGACGTCAATTCGACCGCTGCCTGTGCGATGGTCGGTGCCAAACTCCATATACCCGTTGTGCATCTCGAGGCTGGCTTGCGCTCGCGCGATCGTGACATGCCCGAAGAAATCAACCGGCTGGTCACCGATGTCCTTGCCGACGTGCTGTGGACCCCGTCCCCGGACGGTGATGACAATCTTTTGGCTGAAGGCATTCCCAAAAGCCGCATCACCCGCGTCGGCAACATCATGATGGACAGTTTCGAACGCATCCGTCCCAAGCTCGACAAGGAAAATGCACCTGAAAAGCATGGCCTTACCCCGGGCCAATACGCCGTCGTGACACTGCACCGGCCCTCGAACGTCGATGAAAGAGCGCAGTTCGAAGCCCTTGCCGATGCGCTTGTAAATGCCTCAAAGCGCCTGCCTTTGCTCTTTCCGATGCACCCGCGCACCAAGGCGCGCATGGAAGAATTCGGCCTGCAACCCGTATTCGAAAGTGGCGCAATCACGATTGTCGAACCACAGTCCTATCGCCCGTTCATGAGCCTTTTGAAAGATGCGCGCGCCGCCATCACCGACAGTGGTGGCCTGCAGGAAGAAACCACCTATCTCGGCATTCCCTGCCTGACACTGCGCGACAATACCGAACGACCGATCACAATCACGCAAGGGACCAATCGACTGGTGACGGCAGATACGCTTGTCAAAGCACTCGACACGGCGCTTGCAGCGCCGCCGGGATCGGCGCAGCGCCCCGAATATTGGGATGGCGAGACCGCCTCGCGTTGTGTCGAAGACCTGCGCCGTCGCAGCGTGCGTTGACGTCCAGCATGCGGCCGCTTCACGTTCTTGACCACTCGCTACCGCTGCACAGCGGATATACATTCCGGTCACGCGCGCTCATCGAAGGTCAGAGGCGGCTGGGCTGGGATCCGCACATGCTGACCACGCCGCGCCATGTCGCCGATGGCCCCGATCCCGAAGTGATCGATGGCCTCACCTTCCACCGCTCTGGCCCCAAAAAGCCCATTCCCGTTATCGGCGAAATTCAGGCGACTGCGGCAAAGCTCGATTCGCTTATCGAACGCTTGAAGCCTGACCTTATTCACGCGCATTCACCAGTATTGACCTATGCGGCCGTGCATCGCGCCGCGCGACGTCACAACTTGCCGGTGGTCTACGAAATTCGTGCATTCTGGGAAGACGCCGCCGTCGGCAATGGCACGGGGCGCGAAGGCGATCTGAAATTCCGCCTCACTTATGCCGCCGAAAGCTGGGCGTGTCGGAATGCCGACGCCGTTGGGGCGATCTGCAAGGGACTGCTTGGGGATCTCAAGTCGCGCGGAATCGACCCTGCAAAGCTGTTTGAAGTGCCAAACGCCGTCGACCTTACACAGTTCGGTACGCCGAAACCCTATGATACAGCACTGGCAGCCGAACTTGGTCTGGTTGATGCAGATGTCGTCGGCTTTCTTGGCTCGTTCTATGATTATGAGGGTCTCGACATCCTCATCGCGGCAATGGATCACCTGATACGGACGCACCCGAAGGCACATCTGCTGCTGGTCGGCGGCGGCCCGATGGAGGCGGCATTAAAAGCGCAAGCCTCCGCCTCCCCGGCCGCAGACCGGATCATCTTCACCGGCCGCGTGCCACATAATGTTGTCGATCGCTATTACAGCCTTGTCGATGTGCTCGCTTATCCGCGCAAGGCCATGCGGCTGACTGAACTCGTTACGCCGTTAAAGCCGCTCGAAGCTATGGCGCAGGAGAAGCTCGTCGCGGCGAGCAATGTCGGCGGTCACCGCGAACTGATTGACGATGGCGTGACCGGGTCTTTGTTCGCGCCCGACGATGCCGCCGCCGCCGCTTCTGCAATCGCGAACATATTCAATGACCGCGAAAACTGGCCACAGCGGCGACAGGTTGCAAAGGAGTGGGTCGCGCGGGAACGAAACTGGGACCGCAGTGTCCAAGCCTATGTTCCCGTCTACGCCCGCCTCACCGGGCGCTAATCCAGGACACTGAGCGCTTCGAAAAACAAGCGATCCTGCCGTTGTGCATCTGCCCCCTGCATCGTGACACTATCCGTCAGGGCAATATCGGCGACGACCTCTCCGGGGAGATCGAATATCTGATCGCAGAGCACGGTTTTCACCCACTCGGCCCGTGCCGCGACTTCGTCTGAATATCCCTCGACCAGAATCGCAAATTCATACTGGCGGCCGACGAATGTCGCGCTTGCCCAGTCACGGCTGGCGAATCGATCAAATGTCATCGATGTTTTTTGCCTATCAACAGGCCTAGTCTCCCACGAAACGATCAAATTTGACAGCGCCCTCTGAAATTTTTGGTCGGGTTTACTCTGCCTATCTGTCATTTCGTCATGTCCGTTTCGAGCGACGCAATATAGCGCTCGACACGTGCGGCCGTTTTCGGCCTTAACTCTCTTCCTCTTTTTAAATCAAATACTAACCTAGGATCTCCTACAGAGTTTCTACCAAATCGCGTTGGTGTCAGTTGCGCGGCCCTAAGGCATTTATCGATCCGATATAGCAGCGACATAGGCGTCCTCCTGTTTTTAATAGGTAAAAAACGACTATGAACACAAATCCTACTTGTCTAGGGTAAAAACTATCTCGAGCGCGGGCATCAAGGAGAACAAAGGTGAACGGTGCGGCAGTGCAGCACACTCTGGATGAACTCATCCGCGCCCGGGGCGATGATTACGCCTCGATTTCCAGATTGCTTGGCCGCAACCCGACGTATATTCAGCAGTTTATCCGCCGCGGCGTACCCCGCAAACTCGATGAAAATGACAGACTCACTCTGGCGCGGCACTTTGACGTGCCCGAACATGTGTTGGGGGGGCCAGCCGCGCGCGTTGGCCATGCCGTCGTTACACGCACGGGTGCAACGGCTGCGGGCGATGATTATTTGCTGATCCCCTATCTCAATATCGGCGCGTCGACAGGCCCGGGTGCCCGGACCAACGAACCCGGTCCAGCCGAAGCCGCGCTCGCCTTTCAGTCACGCTGGATTCGCAAGCTCTGCAGCGGCGATCCCGCGGCGTTGTCGGTCACCCGCGTCGAAGGCGATTCGATGTTGCCGACGCTTGGCAATGGCGACCCGATCCTTGTCGACACTCAGGACAGTGCCGAACGTCTACGCGACGGCATTTATGCACTGCGCGTTGATGATACCCTGATCGTCAAGCGCCTTAGTCGCAGTCCTGTCTCGGGCGGTATCAGCATCAAAAGCGACAACCCTGCTTACCCCAGTTGGGACGAGTGCATGCTCCAGGACATCAATATAATCGGGCGTGTGATCTGGGCTGGTCGTGAACTACGCTAGTCTTTGCGCCGCCGTTTTTCAAAAAGCGTAACAATCACCACCAGAGCCGCACCGACCACAAGGCCTGACAAAAGGCCAATTGTGGTCTGCCCGTAGACCACGCCTGCACCCGCACCAATCATAAGACTGAACATCAGAACAATGCCCGCGGACGTCCAGCCTCGTTTGGGAGGCGGCAAATCTGTGTGGTTATCAGTCAAATCTCGTACCTTTCACAAACCGATACTGTCCAGCCTGTGCCACGATGAAACAGAAAAGACGAGAGCGGATAGTCCGAAAATATAAATATCATTATTATTCAATGTGTTGCCTTATTGGCCCGGCGCTTGCATATCCATTTTGGAAGTATAAATCGGGGATTAAGCAAATGCACCTGTTGACCATTCATGATCGCACCTCACTTGATGACGCATCAAGCTTGATTGCAAAATTTGGCGATGAAGCGGTGGTCGAAGCGGCAACGCTCGCCGATAATTACAGGGACTCAGGCAATCTTGATCTTTTTTGCCGCTGGCGACAGGTCGAGCGTGCCGTGATGCTTTTGCAGCTCGAAGACGTGGTCGGCGAAATTCACTAGGGGCGCACCACACCCCATCACCCCGAGCCATGCCGAGGGGCAGCAAGCCGCGACTGAGAAATTTACTATAGAAGTGCGGTAGACTTCGGGTAAACCGGCGTCATGTACCGCTTATTGATCCGGTCAGGCTTGGCCGTCGTTTTTGCTGCGCAGCCTATGTCGGCCTTTGCGCAAAAAGCAGCGCCTGCGCCAGACCTGTCGCTTGATGCGCCGCAATTTGATCCAACCACGCCGATGTCGGATATTCCCGAGATCGACGACGAGTGGAATGCGCTTTTCTCAAATGAGAATGAAGCGGTGGCCGCCGACCTGACGACAGATGGCTCGAACGTCGCCGAATTGCGTTATGATTTCGACCCGGGCCAGATCACCGGCCACGGTATCGTCAGCGAATTCCGCGCGATTTCAGCGCTCGTTGCCGGACGCAGCAAGCCTGTCCCGTCGCTGGCTGAATTGCATCGCCGGACACGTGTGGACGCGGACGCTGTTCGCCGACTGCTGCGCGCCAAGGGCTATTTTGATCCTGAAATTTCGTTTGAAATCGTGCCGGGTACGAACGGCGGCAAGCTGAATGTCCTCGCGCGGCTTGAACCCGGCCCGCTTTATAAATTCGAGGATGTCGTCGTCAACACACCGCCGGACGCCCCGCGCCAGTTGATCGACGACACGCTGACGCTGAAAGCCGGTGATGCCCTTGCCGCCGAATCCGTCACCGCCGCGCGCAACCGGTTGATACTGACACTGTCAGAAAAAGGGCATCCATTTGCCAAAGTCAGCGAACCTGAAATTATCGTCGATCATGACAGCCGCACGGCGCACTATACGATTGATGTCGACCCCGGCCCTGCTGCAAGATTTGGCGAGATCAGCGTCGCCGGCGAACGCCTGTTCAGTGTCCGGCATGTAAGGCGCCTCGCCCGCTTCAAGACCGGCGACACCTACGATTCGAGCAAGATCGAAGACCTTCGCCGTGCCTTGATTGCCACCGGCCTGATCAGCACAGTCGACATCAAGACCGCGCCGGTGCCTGAAAGCGATTCAGTCGATGTGACCGTTACGCTGACACCTGCACCGCTGCGTACGCTCGCGGGGCAAGTCGGGTACAGCACCACCGACGGTTTCCGGCTTGAAGCCAGTTGGCAGCACCGGAACCTGTTACCGCCGCAAGGCGCCGTCACGTTCCGCGGCGTTCTTGCAACGCAGGAACAAAGCCTTGCCGCCGAATTGCGCCGCCCGAACTGGAAAAAGCGCGACAGGACGCTTGGCGTCATTATTCAGGCCCGCAACGAAGACAGGCAGGCTTATTATGCCCGATCCCTGACCGGCAGCACCTTTCTCGAGCGCGAGACCAACCTCGTCTGGCAGAAAAAATGGATCTACCGCATCGGCGGCGAAGTCACGCTCTCGCAAGAGCGCGACCGTAGCATGGAAATCGGTCGATCGGCCCCGCTGCGCACCTACCTGCTCGCCGCAGCGCCACTGACGCTTGGTTATGACGGTTCGGACGACCTGCTCGACCCGAAGCGTGGTTTCCGCCTGACCGGGCGCGCCAGTCCCGAAGCCTCGTTTCAGGATGGTGTGTTCGGCTATGTGAAGGCATTGGTCGATGCGTCGCTTTATCTGCCGCTTGCGAACGACAAGCTGGTCCTCGCGGGGCGAACACGCATTGGCGCCATTATTGGCGCGGAACGCGGCCGCATCGCGCCGTCGCGGCGCTTTTACGCTGGTGGCGGCGGATCGGTTCGCGGCTACGGGTATCAGGAGGTCGGCCCGCTCGACCCCGATAACGATCCGCTTGGCGGGCGCAGCATCAGCGAGTTCAGCGTCGAAGCGCGCTATCGCATCGGAAATTTCGGCGTAGTGCCGTTTTTTGACGTCGGACAGGTCGACACCAACGCCTATCCCCGCTTCAAGAACATGCGTGCAGGTGCGGGCATTGGCGCGCGCTATTACACGAATTTCGGGCCTATTCGTATCGATATTGCAACCCCGATCGACAAGCGCCCCATTGATCCGCGCGTTGCCGTCTATGTGTCGATCGGGCAGGCGTTCTGATGGTGCAGATTGACGACATAGTCGACGAGATTGAGGAGGATCTGGCCAATCCGGCGTGGACGATCGTGCTGCGCGCCGTCATGTGGACGTTCGTCGCGCTGCTCACGCTCGCACTGCTGGCGACCGCCATGCTGCTCGCGCTCGACACCTCGCCTGGCCGGGCCTGGCTTGCCGAGCGTATCGAAGCGCTCAGTCCCGATAGCGGGCTGAAAATCAGGATTGGCCGTCTCGATGGCTCACTTTTCGGCAATCTCAGGCTGAGTGGGCTGGAGCTGAGCGACCCCGACGGCGTCTTCCTGAAAGCGCCTGCCGTTACGCTCGACTGGCAGCCGCAAGCCATGCTGACCGGACGCCTGCATATCGACACGCTCGGCGCGAACGATATTTTTCTATTGAAAGTCCCCGACCTCATTCCCGACCCACGCAAGGATCAGCCGCTGCTGCCCGACTATGATATCTATGTCGGTCGGTTCGCTATTGGCAATTTGCGTCTCGCCAAACCTGTCCTTGGCAAGCCGCAACAGATCAGGGCTTCGGGCAGTATCAACATCACCAGTGGTCGACTGCTGGGCGCGATTGAAGCCGACAGCGTGACGGGCGGCGACACGCTGGTGATCAGGGTCGATTCCGAACCTGACAAGGACAAATTCGACATTGATGGCCGCATCACGGCACCCGCGGACGGAGTCATTGCGGGCATTCTCAAGTTCGACAAGCCCTTTGCCGCGCGCATCGACGGCGATGGCACATGGACGAAGTGGCAGGGACGCAGCGTCGCAGTGCTTGGCGACGATCCGTTTTTTGACCTCGCAATTACCGCAAATGCCGGAACATTTGTCCTGCAGGGCATGGCAGCCCCTGCCCTTGCCAAGGGTGGCATTATCGGAAAACTCGGCACGCCAAGGGTCGATATCGATATCAAGGCAAGGTTTGAGGACCGTGTTCTTGCGACAGAGGTTTCGATGCTTTCCAAAACCGCCGACATAGATGGCGGTGGTCAGATTGACCTTGGTCGCGGTCGGTTTCGGGATTTCAAACTGCACTTCGACGTGCTTGATCCAAGCGTGCTCATCCGCACCATGACCGCTGCGAACATGCAAATGGATATTGTGCTGCACGGCGCAACCGGACAGCCCGATTTCGACTATGTGTTTTCCGCCGACTGGCTGGCGATCGGCACCACGCGTCTCGACAGGATCAAGAGCAGCGGCACCAGCATTTTGGCGGGTGAACCGGTCGAGATCCCGCTCGATGCAACGATCAGCAGGATCACCGGTGTCGGAGACTTTGTTGAAGAACTGGCAACGACCGTGCGCCTGAAAGGGTCCGTCAACATCAAGGGTTATGACCTGCGCGGTACCAAGCTTGACGTCCGTTCAGACCGGGTCACCGCAAAAGCCGACATCTATGTCGACCTTCGCACAGGGGCCTATGACGTCGATGCGGTCGGCGACCTTCCAGCCTATGTCATCCCCGGCTTCGGGATGGTCGACGTCAAGGCCGATCTCAATTTCAGGCCCGACGGGCGCGATGCCCGAAAATTGCGGCTGCGCGGACGCGCCGATGCGCGCATGCGACGCCTCGACAACAGCTTCCTGTTGTGGGTTTTTCAGGGTCTGCCACAGGCAACGGCGCATATTGACCGCGGGCCGGATGGGACGATCCACATCAGCGATGCGCTCCTGCGCGCGCCCGACACACAGTTGAAGGGCAATGGCACATATGCGCTTGGCCAGAAGATCAATTTGACCGGCAGCGGCACATCGCAGCGCTTTGGAAAATTCGCTGTCAAACTTGACGGGCTTGTCAGCCGTCCGCACGCCAAGCTCAACCTTGCCAGCTATTATGCTGGTCTGACACTCGAAAATGTCCGCGCTGAATTCATCCCGACCCCCGACGCCTATGGCTTTACCGCGCTCGCGGATTCCTTTGTTGGTCCAGTGACATCGAACGGGCGCATCGGCACGGCAGCCGGTGCGACGACCTACGATATCGCCGCGCTCAACCTTATGGGCGTAACGGCAAGCGGGCGTCTGGTGCCAACCACCAGCGGTCCGCTCAAAGGCGTCATGACCGTCACCGGGGGCGGCATCGGGGGCACAGTGACACTGAGCGGCGTTGGTGAAAACCAACGCTATGATGCAGACCTCACCGCCCGCAGCGCCCGACTGGCGCTTGCCAGCCCCGTTGCGATCCGTCGCGGGACGTTGAAATCGGTCATTGATATCGAACCGGACGGGCTTGGGATTTCCGGCCAGTTCGATCTTGAAGGCGTACGTCAGGATCGACTGTTCCTGAACACTGCGCGCGGCACACTTGAAATGACGGATCGTTCCGGCACGGCAGTCGCCATTATCGCAGGCGAACGCGGCGTGCCCTTCACGCTTGATATGGCGACGAGTTTTGATCCCGATATGGTGTTTGTCAGCAGCAAGGGCACGATTGCACGTCGCGCCTTTCGGCTGGCCGAACAAGCGCATCTGTCAAAAGCCGGCGACGGCTGGCAACTGGCCCCTGTCACCTTGGTCCTGCCCGAAGGCAGCGCCCGGCTCAGCGGCAGGTTCGGCAAGACCGTCACACTGTCCGCAGATCTGAGCAGCGCCGGACTCGACCTCTTTGACCTTGCAATTCCGGGCATCGGGCTGACCGGCGAAGCCAGCGGCAAGGTGGCGATGACGTTTCCGCCAGGGGCATTGCCGCGCGGGACGGCGCGCCTGCGTGTCAAGAACTTCACCCGCGCGACCGAGGCTTATTCGCAACCGGTCGATCTGGCGATTGTTGCCGCGCTTGAAGCCAATAAAGCCGCCATCCGCGCAGCGTTCCAGACAAAGGGCAAGGTGGTCGGCCAGATGCAGGCCCGTCTGACATCAATTCCCGGCGATATCGATGACCCTTGGGCCGATCGCTTGTCCGCCGCACCGCTTACCGCTGAAATCAAGTGGCGCGGTCCGTCGGAGATGCTGTGGCCACTCACCGGCGTCGGCTCGATAAGTCTTCGCGGCAACGTCGCGCTTGCCGTTAATGTCAGTGGCAAACTTGGCGATCCCAACCTCAATGGCCGCGTCATATCGCGTCAGGTCCGCATGGAAAGCGGGCTGACAGGTACGGTGGTCGACAATATCAAACTTGACGGGCGTTTCACCGGCTCCCGACTGGATCTGCAGCAGTTCAGCGGAACAGCAGGCAAAGGTCAGATCAGTGGCAGCGGCCATATCGACATGTCGCTTGCGCGCGGATTTCCGGTCAGCCTTGTCGCCAATCTTCAATCCGCGCAAATCCTCAATCGCGACGACCTCAACGCGGTTGCAACCGGCACGCTCAATTTGCGCAACAGTCCTGAAGGCGGGCTTATTTCCGGTGATTTTTCGCTCGACAGGGCCAATTTCATGATCGGCCGTACAGCGCAATCCGAAGCCGCCGCCCTGAAGGTCAAAGAGAAAAACACCGAACTGCTGCGCGCAAGGCCCGTTGAAGCAACGCCCATCATCTGGAAACTCGATGTGAAGGCGCGCGCCAATAATCAGGTGACCGTGAAAGGCATGGGCCTTGATTCCGAATGGTCCGCCAATCTCGACATTACCGGCCCGGCCCGCGAACCACGTCTGCTCGGCACTGCGAACCTGATCCGGGGCGAATATGAATTTGCCGGACGCCGGTTCACACTGACGCGCGGCAAGCTGCGTTTCACAGGCAGCTATCCGCCTGACCCGCTTATAGATCTTGTAGCCGAGGCCCGCGTCGAGGGTTTGACCGCGACCATTGCAATCGGTGGGACTGGACAGAAACCGCTCGTCAGCTTCTCTTCTATTCCCGCCCTTCCCCAGGACGAAGTGCTTTCACGCGTGCTGTTCGGAACATCCGTGTCAAACCTGTCTGCACCCGAAGCCCTACAGCTTGCAGGCGCGATCGCATCCTTGCAGGGTGGAAATGGCGGACTCAATCCCATTGACGCCGTACGCAGCGCTGTTGGCATCGACCGACTGCGTCTGCAGCAGGGCAGCACGGCGAATGGCCAGCGCACTGCGCTTGCTGCGGGGGAATATCTGACCGACCGGGTTTACGTCGAAGTTGCATCGGATGCGCAAGGCTACACCGCAACACAGCTTGAAGTGGAATTGACGCGATCGCTATCGATTTTGAGTCAGCTTGCGACGCTTGGCGGGACCAGTGTCAATCTGCGCTGGTCAAAGGATTATTAGGGTGATGCATCGCAGTTCGCTCGATTAACGGATATTGACCCTAGGTCGTGCAGACCGGCAGGGCTGAATGTCAACACGGCCTAGCTCCGGCCAATCAACTCGCGCGCCATGACATCTGCAATCTGATCGGTCGGCATACCGGTTTTGTCCGAACGCACGAAAATGTCGGTGAGACGGCCTTCGATCTGGCTGATTCGTTCCGTCACGACATCGGCATTGCCATCGCCAAGATATTCAGCAGCAACATTGATGATGCCGCCAGCATTGGTGACATAGTCGGGCGCGTAAAGAATGCCACGTTCGAAAATGCGCTGACCATCAGCGTCCGTCGCAAGCTGGTTATTGGCCGCGCCAGCGACAATCTCGACACGAAGTTGTGGAATCGTCACCGCATTCAGAATCGCACCCAGTGCGCATGGCGCCAATATATCAGCGTCAACAGACAGAATTTCATCAATGCCAACAACGCTCGCGCGCAGTTCGCCCGCGGCCTTGTTGCAGCGCCCATCGTCAATATCGGCAACGGTCAGCCTGGCACCCGCCTCAGCAAGTTTCTGCGCCAGCGCATAGCCAACACTGCCAATCCCCTGAATCGCCACGTGCAGGCCCTGAAAGCCTTCACGGCGCAGTTTATGACGGACGGCCGCCCGCATGCCAAGAAACACGCCCTCGGCCGTTGACGGGCCAGGATTGCCGCCTGCAGCATCCTCTTCGACAGGCAGTCCCGAGACATGGCGCGTGCGGCGCGCAATCACCGTCATGTCATGATCGGTCATACCGACGTCTTCTGCCGTCACATAACGGCCTCCAAGTCGGTTGATAGCCTCGCCAAGACGCTCAAGCAGCGCGTCAGTCTTCTCGACACCAGGGCGCTTCAAAAGCACAGCCTTGCCTCCGCCCATCGGCAGACCGGCCATCGCGTTCTTGTAGCTCATACCCCGCGACAGGCGCAGCGCATCCTTGATGGCCGCTTCATCGTCGGCATATTCCCAATAGCGGCATCCGCCTGCCGCCGGGCCAAGAAATGTTGAATGCACGGCGATGATTGCGCGCATGCCGGTTTCAGTGTCGTTGAAGAAATGAACGCCTTCATGCGCGTCAAAATCAGCAGCGGAAAATATCGTCATGGTCAATTCTATCCGACTGGGTGGATACGAAACCTCGCAGGCAGCGGCGCAAACCTTGCGCCGTACATGCAAAGCCGCCAGACGAAAACCGGCGATGGGGCGGCCGACGGGGATCGAACCCGCAACCTCTGGCACCACAAGCCAGCGCTCTAACCGATTGAGCTACGGCCGCCACATATTGAGCCGAGCGCACATACGAGCCGAGCGGCACAGCGTCAAGGCGGACAAAACAAAGTCGCTGCCAATTCTCAATTTCCAGATGCCTGAATTTGAGGCAGTGCGGTTAAATATTAGGCAGAACCATCGCTCATAACACATAATAGAGCACGAAAATGAAGGACTCCGCAGCTTGGCACACTTCATGCGTAGCGTGCACACACAGGGGCAGCCACATTTCTATTGCCGTGGTCCCGCTCCAGAATCGTCATGCGTGAAAGTACCTGAAGGGACGTTATCCTCCGTGAAAAAAATCGAAGCTATCATCAAACCGTTCAAGCTCGACGAAGTCAAAGAAGCGCTGCACGAAGTCGGCGTTTCGGGAATCACTGTTGTCGAGGCCAAGGGGTTCGGTCGCCAGAAAGGGCATACCGAGCTTTATCGCGGTGCTGAATATATCGTCGACTTTCTACCCAAGGTTAAGCTGGAAGTCATTGTCGCCGACGACATCGCCGAGCGCACCGTCGAAGCCATCGCATCAGCCGCAAAAACCGGACGTATAGGCGACGGCAAGATTTTTGTGTCGAATATCGAAGCGGCTTACCGTATCCGCACCGGCGAACGCGACAACGACGCGATCTGATTCAAGCCACCATCCATCATCCAATCACAATATATTATCAGGAGAGACCTAAACATGGCGAACAAGCCGTCAGACATTCTGAAAATGATCAAAGACAAGGAAATCGAGTGGGTTGACGTCCGATTCACCGATTTGCGTGGCAAATGGCAGCATCTTGGCATGTGCGCGGGCGTTGTTGACGAAGACATGCTCAGCGACGGTTTCATGTTCGATGGCTCATCGATCGCAGGCTGGAAAGCCATCAACGAATCCGACATGATCCTGATGCCGGACCTCGATGCAACTTATGTCGATCCGTTCTCGGCGACCCCTATGTTGATCCTGTTTTGCGATGTCGTCGAACCTTCGACGGGCGAAATGTACGGCAGTGACCCGCGTTCGGTTGCCAAGCGCGCCGAGGCCTTCACCAAGGAAAGCGGCATTGGCGACACGATCTATGTTGGCCCGGAACCTGAATTCTTCGTCTTTGACGACGTCCGTTTCGAGAACGGCTATGCCGCGTCGGGCTATGAAATCGACGATGTCGAGCTGCCAACCAACAGCGGCCGCGAATATGCCGAAGGCAATATGGGCCACCGGCCCCGCGCCAAGGGCGGCTATTTCCCGGTCTCGCCAGTGGACACAACGCATGACCTGCGCGCCGAAATGGTTTCGACGCTGCTGGAAATGGGTCTTCCCATGGACAAGTAGCACCACGAAGTCGCCGCTGCTCAGCACGAACTTGGCCTGACCTTTGGTTCACTGACGCAGACCGCGGACCGTGTTCAGCTCTACAAATATGTCGTGCACAATGTCGCCCATGCCTATGGCAAAACGGCGACCTTCATGCCCAAGCCGATCAAGGACGATAATGGTTCGGGCATGCACGTGCATATGTCGATCTGGAAGGGCAAGGATCCGCTGTTTTCCGGCGACGGTTATGCCGGTCTTTCGGATACCGCGCTGTTTTTCATCGGCGGTATCATCAAGCACGCAAAAGCCATCAACGCTTTCACAAACCCGTCGACGAACAGCTACAAGCGCCTGGTTCCGGGTTTTGAAGCCCCGGTTCTGCTCGCATATTCGAGCCGCAACCGCTCGGCATCGTGCCGCATTCCATACGGCACCGGTCCAAAAAGCCGCCGCGTCGAATTGCGTTTCCCCGATCCGACGGCGAACCCTTATCTCGCCTTCTCCGCGTTGTTGATGGCCGGCCTTGATGGCATCGAAAACCGCATCCACCCGGGCCAGCCGATGGACAAGAACCTTTATGACCTGCCGCCAAAAGAACTGAAAAAGGTTCCAAC